>NZ_NSGN01000010.1:0-105816 GCF_002285125.1 Corynebacterium gottingense | reverse complement strand
GGCATCGTTCGAATGGGACTCTGAGGAATGTGTGCATCTTGAGCAAAAGCCGTTCACGGACTACTTTCACGCTTCAAAGATTTCCCATTGCTACGCTCCCCCCTCTCCTGATGCTGATCGTGGGGGAAGGGAATGGGGGATGAAAAAGCTGTGAACATTAGGCTCGTATAGTCCATGTCCAAGGTTTCCCCCACTCTCCCGCACAAATATCAATACCTTTTCGCCTCAAAACATGCTCGATCGCGGCCTGTACGACTGCGCGTTCTGCATCCCCTATGCGGTCGAAAAACCTGGAAAAATTTCCACCGTCGTAGATCTCAATTTTCCACTGCCGTGTGCTCTCCCACATCGCCCCCCCGCGAAATTGTCTTGGTCTATCGCTGCTTGGCGTAGTAGCGCCCCATGAACTCGTCGCGGTACGCCTTGTACTCGCCGGCGTCGATGGCGGCACGAATGTTGTCCACCAGCCGGATCATGAACTCCAGGTTGTGCATGGTGCACAGCGTGCCAGCGAGGAACTCCTTCGCCTTGAGCAGGTGGTGGATGTACGCGCGGGAGTAGTTCTGCGAGACGTAGCCGCCGAACTCCTCGTCCACGCCGGCGAAGTCGCGCTTGAAGCGGGCCGCGGTGAGGTTCATGCGCCCATCCAGGGTGTACACGCCGCCGCGGCGCCCCAGGCGGGTCGGCGCGACGCAGTCGAAGGTGTCTGCGCCCGCCTCCACGGCGGTAAAGATGTCGTCCGGCTCGGAGATACCGAGGAGGTGGCGGGGCTTGTCAGCGGGCAACTCGTCGGTGACCCAGCCGACGATGGTGCCCAGGTTCTCCTTCTCCAGGGCGCCACCGATGCCGAAGCCGCCGAAGCCGCGCTTACCCTCCTCTCGGGCCTCACGGTCCAGGTCTAGCAGGCCGCGCACCGCGGAGCGGCGCAGGTCCTCGTACTGCGCGCCCTGCACCACGCCCCACAGGGACTGCAGGGGCTTGCCGTCGCGCGCCAAAGTGAGGCGGTCGTGCTCGTCCAAGCAGCGCTTCGCCCAGCGGCGGGTGCGCTCCACGGAGTGCTCCTGGTAGTCGCGGGTGTCCACCAGGGTGGTCAGCTCGTCGAAGGCGAACATGATGTCCGCGCCCAGCTGGTGCTGGATCTGCATGCTCACCTCAGGGGTGAAGCGGTGCGAGGAGCCGTCGATGACGGACTTAAAGTCGACGCCGTCGTCGTCGACACGCGCCATGCGGTCCTTGTTGGCTGCGCGGATGTCGCTCTCGTCCAGGTCCGCGATGTCCATCGCCAGCACTTTCTTGAAGCCGACGCCCAGGCTCATCACCTGGAAGCCGCCGGAGTCCGTGTAGGTCGGCCCGTCCCAGTGCTCAAACGCGGCCACGCCGCCCGCCTCGTCGACGATGTCCGGGCCCGGCTGCAGGTACAGGTGGTAGGCGTTGGACAGGATGGCCTGGGCGCCGGTCTGGTGGATCTGCTCCGGGGTCAGCGTCTTCACCGTCGCCTTCGTGGCCACGGGAATGAACGCGGGCGTCTGGATGTCACCGTGCGGAGTGTGGATCGTGCCCGTGCGGCCGTGGCGGCCCGGCGCGGGCTCGAGCTCAGTGCCGACGGTGTAGGAAAGATCGGTGTGTGCGGGGTTCATCGGGAGGGCTCCAGTTCTGCAGTGTCGGGGTGGGTGTTTGGGTGAAACTCGCGCTCCAGGCCGGTGCCCTCCACGTCCACGTGCGGCAGGATCCGGTCAAGCCAGCGGGGCATCCACCAGGTCGAACGACCGAGGATGAACATGGTGGCCGGGACGAGTGCCATCCGGACGAAGAAAGCGTCGAAAAGCACTGCGACGCCGAGCGCAAAGCCGAAGATCTGGATGAATGGGAGCGGCTGGTTGATGAAGGCCACGAAGACGGCGATCATGATGATCGCGGCTGCCGTGACCACGCGCGCGCCCTGCGCGAAGCCGTCGACGGTGGAGTGCTGGACGGCGTGGATTTCCGCGTCGGGGTCGCCCTCGCGGCGCAGCTTGAGGTAGTGCTCGCGGATGCGCGTGACCAGGAAGACCTGGTAGTCCATGGCCAGGCCGAAGGTGACGCCGATGAGGAAGATGGGCAGGAAGGACAGAATCGGGGTCGGCGTGTTGACCAGGCCCAGGAAGCCCTCCTGCCAGAACAGGACCGTGACGCCGAAGGCCGCGCCGACCGAGAGCAGGAAGCCCAGGCCCGCGACCACGGGCACGAGGATGGAGCGGAACACGATCATGAGCAGCAGGATCGCCAGCCCGACCACGATCGCCAGGTAGAGCGGCATCGCGCCGCTGAGCTCCTCGGTGATGTCCATCTGTACCGCGGTCAGCCCCGTCAGGCCAATGGTCACGCCGGTGGCGTCCTCGACCTGGTGCAGGGTCTCGCGCAGGCCGTGCGCGACCTCGAGCGTGTACTCCTCCTCCGGGCCGCCCTGCGGGTAGGCCACCATCTGCGCCGCGGTCATGTCGTCGTTGACACCGATGAGCTGCGCGTGCTGGATGCCGCTGACCGTGCCGGCCTCGCCAACGGCGTAGAGGAAGGAAGCAAGCGCCGCCTTCTCGGCGTCGCCGCCCTGCTCGTCCGGGATCGCGTCCATGTACGGCCGCAGGATCTCCGAGTCGGGGTTCGCCGCGTGCGCGTCCACCACGACGAGGAACGGCGCGTTCACGCCAGGTCCGAAGCCTTCCGCCATGAGCTCCGCCGACTTGCGCTGGGTGGTGTCGAGGTTCGAGGTGCTATCCGACGGCAGCGCCATCTCCAAGTCCAGCACCGGTGCAGCCAGCGCGCCCAGGCCCAGGACCACGCACGCCATGACCACGGCCGGGAACTTCCGCACGAAGTTGACCCAGGTGCGGCCCATGGACTTTTCGTCCAAATCTTTCGCGGGGCGCTTCCCGGGGCCGGGCTGGCCGGCAACGCCCGGGATGCGGCCCGCGAACGCGCGGTCGCCCCACAGGCCGAGCAGCGCGGGCAGGAGCGTGAGCGCCACGAGCACGGAGACCAGCAGCGTCAGCGCGGCGGCGAGGCCCATCCAGGAGAGGAACTCGATCCCCGCCAACACCAGCGCGACCAGGGCGACGAACACGGTCGTGCCCGCGAACACGACGGAGGACCCGGCGGTGCCCACCGCCATGCCGGCCGCGTCGGGCCCGGGCAGCGTCCTGCGCTCCTGGCGGTAGCGGGACAGGATGAACAGGGCGTAGTCAATCCCCACCGCCAGGCCGATCATCACGGCGAGCACCGGGGTGACGTTGTTCAGGTCCACCCAGTGCGTGGTCAGCACGATGGCGAGCGCGCCGATGCCCACGCCCACCACCGCAGTGATGAGTGGGATCGTGGAAGCCGCGAGGGAGCCAAACGTGATGAGCAGGACCAGGAAGGCGACGCCGAGGCCGATGAGCTCGGAGGTGGTGTTGATCTCGATCGGGTCGCCGAAGCCGGCGCCGCCGGCCTCCACCTCCAGGCCGGCGTCGCGGCCGATCTGCATCGCCTGGTTCACCACGTCGCGGTCTGCCTGCTCCACCGTCATGGAGGACTCGGCCCCAAACTCGAAGGTGGTGTAGCCGATCCGGCCGTCGTCCGAGACCATGCGCAGGTTGTGCGCGTCCGCCTTCGCCGTCTCTTCCGGCAGGCCCATGTCCGTCATCTGGGTGACGATCATGTCCTGCAGCTCGCGGTTGACCTCGACCGGGTTGCCAAAGCGGTCGGTGCCGCTCAGCCCCTCGAGGTTGTCTTCGATGTAGCCGACCGTGTCGTCCATCGCCCGCATGTATTCCGGGCTGTCCAGCGACTGGCCGTCGGGCGCGGCGAACACCAGGTTGACGCCCGGCGCGGTGGCCACGTTGCCCTCACCGGGGAAGTTCTCCTCCAACGTGTCCAGCGCGGAGATGGCGGGCGTGCCGGAGATGGAGAACTCGGAGGTAAACGGCCGCATCAGCGAGAGGGCGCCCGCCGCGGTCGCGCCGAGGATGCACAGCCACGCCACGATCACCCGCCATTTGCGCAGGTAGGACCATCGTCCTAGCCGGAAGAGGAGCTTCGCCACAGATCACACGGCCCTTCGGGTGTTGGGAAAGAGAGGTCTTGCGTACGTTTCAAGTACTCGGCCAATCATAGTGGTCGGGCACGCTGGGCCAAAGGGGTCACAACTCAGATGACGAGGACGGGTTGACGAAGATGCGGGTCCCGAACCGCAAGGGGCTCGTCACGGGGATCTCGTCAAACAGGCTCTTTTGTTTGTGCAGTTAGTGGCAATGGACCGCCTTCTCTTTGAACTCGCTCTTTGAACTCGGCAGAATAACATTCAGGACGCTGATAGGCATTGTGTGTGGCAGGCGCTGACAACGATCCGGGTTAACGCAGATTTTGCACGAAAAATTGGCGATGCCCACGAAACAGACCATCCTGGTTCTCCTGAAGCTGGGCACATGGATCAAACAAACAATGCCATTGGTCGAGACATTGGATTGCGACACGAAGGAGATGAAGCGGGCGCCATCAATGAATGTCATGCGCAGGCTAAAAACGGTGGTCTGATCAAGATAAACTGATTGGTAAGGAATTTGTTGTGAAAGAAAGAACGATCATTCCGGAAGTGCTTTTTGGAATTGTCTTGGGCTTCGCAACCCTTTATGGCGGAGTGCTCCTGTCCACATGGCTTCCAACACCTTTCGTTTTCTATGGGCTACCTCTACCTTCATTGGTGGTGTTGGGCGTATTAGCCATGTCTGTCTACATGTTGAAAAAGGATCGGCTTAGCGACCGAGCATGGCGTGCTTTTGCCTTCACATTCGCCGCGTTTTTCGTCGTATCAGCGTTCTTATGGGTGAGCACAATTTCTGGCTATGGAAACTTCGCATAGTCTATAGATATGGAACCGCTGTAAGGCCAATATAGTTAGCCTCTAGATTGAAGTCTAGAGGCTCAAACAAGTACGAACGCAAAAAGTGGCGCACCCCCAACATCCGGGGATGCGCCACTTTTCTTTGGCGGTAGCGGCGGGATTTGAACCCGCGGAGGTTTGACCCTCACTCGCTTTCGAGGCGAGCACCTTCGGCCGCTCGGACACGCTACCGTGAAACAGAATAACGGTAGGGTGCGCCGGAGACCAAATCCGCCCGCAGCTTACTTCTCGCCGTCGACGCGGTCCTGGACCTTGCCAGCGACCTCGTTGAACTTGTCCTTCACTGCGTCGCCAGCGTCCTCGAGCTTCTCGCGCACGCCGCCCTTGAGCTGGTCGGCCTTGCCCTCGTTCTCCAGGCTTTCGTTGTCCGTAACCTCGCCGGCTGCCTCCTTGGCCTTGCCCTTGAGCTGGTCTGCCTTGTCCTCAAAACCCATGACGGTCTCCTTTTCGGTCGAGTCTGTTGCTAACGCTGCCCAGCTTACCGAAGGTCCCGGAAGAACGTCCCCAGCAGCGCCGCGTTTTCCTCCGCCAGCACCCCCGCGCGCACCTCGACGGTGTGCAGGTGGTGGGGGTCGCGGAGGGCGTCGAAAAGCGAGCCCACCGCCCCGGTCTTGGGCTCCCACGCGCCGAAGACCAGGGAGGCGACGCGCGCGCCGAGGATGGCGCCGGCGCACATCGTGCACGGCTCCAGTGTGACCACCAGCTCGCAGCCGTCCAGGCGCCACGTGCCCAGCTCACGGGCGGCGGCGCGGATCGCTTCCACCTCGGCGTGCGCGGTCGGGTCGCCGTCCGTCTCCCTGCGGTTGACTCCCCTGCCCACGACGCGCCCCGACGCATCAAAGACGAGCGCGCCGACGGGGACGTCGCCGGCCGGGGTCGTGCGCGCCAGGTCCAGCGCCTCGCGCATGCGGGCCTCGGCGCGGCGCTGCGGTGCGCTAGTCCGCATCCCCGAGTGCGTCCGCGAGGTCGTCGCCGAAGCCGAGCTCGTCGGCGAGCATGAAGGCGAGGTCTTCGGGGTCCGCGTCTTCGTCGATAAGCACACTGATCTGCTCGCTGGAAACCCCGAGGTCCGCAAAGATGTCAAAGTCGCCGTCGCCCCACGCGTCGACCATGTCCAGCTCATCGGGGTCGATGTCGGGCGCGTCGATCCCCGCCTCCGCGAGCACGGACTCCGCGAACTCGTCATCCACGGCCATCGTCGCGTCCGACAGCAGCACCCGCGCGCGCACCGGCCCGGGCCGCACGACCACCAGGTAATCGTCCTCAACGTTGAGCATCGCAAACGCCGGCCCCTCGTTGCGCAGCGCGCGCACCGCGCTTATCGACGCCCCCATGTCCCCAAAATCATCCGCGTACCCACGGACATTCCACACCCCGTTGTGCTGCGCCACCGTCACGGCCCAGCCGTCCGTGTAATCCTCGCTCATGTTCGCCCACAGTAGTCGGCACGGCGGCCCGTTGTCATTAGAATGAGGGGCGTGAATCTCAGCGACGCATCCCGGATCCCCAGCACCCGCCTCAAGCCCGTCTGCATCGTCGGCCTCGGGCTCATCGGCGGCTCCCTCCTCCGCGACCTCGTAGCCCAGGGACACACCGCCTACGGCTACACCCACTCCCGCAATGGCACCCGCGCCGCGCAGCGCGACGGGTTCGACGCAACCAATTCGCTTATCGACGTCCTCCAGCGCGCCCAGCGCGACGACGCCCTCATCGTCATCGCCGTCCCCTTCGAGGCAGTAGCCGACGTGCTGGACGCCATCGCCCAGTACGCCCCGAGCTGCGGCTTTACGGACGTCGTCTCGGTGAAAAAGCCGGTGTACGACCTCGTCCTCGCGCGCGGGATGGGCGAGCGCTACGTGGGCGGGCACCCGATGGCGGGCACCGAGCACTCCGGCTGGGTGGCGTCCCAGGAGGGCCTGTTCTCCCGCGCCGCCTGGGTGGTCACCTACGACTACGCCCTGGAAGTGGACCGCGTGCCGGAGTGCTGGTCGCAGCTGTTCGCCCAGGTGTGCAAGCTGGCGGCCGCCGCCGGCGCCGAGGCAGTGCCGGTGCGGGTGAACCCGCACGACGAGGCGGTCGCCCGCGTGTCCCACCTGCCGCACGTGCTCGCGGAGGCACTCGCCCTGGTGGGCGACAAGGGCGGGACCCTCGCGCAGTCGCTGGCCGCCGGTTCCTACAAGGGCGGCACGCGCGTGGCGGGCACCGACCCGGTCCTGGTGCGCAACATGTGCGAGACGAACGCGGAATCCCTGGTCCGCGTGCTTGACGAGTACATCGAGGTCCTCCACACCGCACGCGCCGACCTCGCCGGCGCCACGCCGTCGATGAAGCAGCTCGCCGAGTCCGGCCACCGCGCCTACACCCGGATGAGCGCCCGCTCCGGCGCCCGCCGCGAGTCCGTCTCCCCGGTGAAGATCTCCTCGCGGCCCGTCATGCGCCTGCACCCGGGTGCGCCGGGGTGGGTGCGCCAGCTCCAGCAGATCGAATCCCTGGGCGGGCGCGTCGAGGTGTTCTAGCAGTGCCCTGAGACACGAAGAACCCCCAGACACGGTGTCTGGGGGTTCTGGTCTGCGTCCGGCGCTACTCGCCCTCGCGGCGGCGGCCCATGTACATGTAGGCGCCACCGGCCAGGAGCAGCAGGAGGCCGAGGGTGATAACGGTGGTCATCGGCGTACCGGTCTCCGCCAGATCGCCGTCGCGGCTGGAGGACTTGGTGGTCTCGTCCGAATCGTCCTTGGAGGAGCCGGACTTCTTGTTGCTCACCGTGCGCTTCACCACGGACTGCTTCTGCTCCACGCTGGTGGTGCGCCCGGTGGACACGCCGCCGGTAAGGTTCGCGCGGGAGTAGCTGGTGCTCTCCGTGGACGTACCGGAGGTGGAAGTGGAGGTGGACTTGGTGCCCGTCGTCTTGCTGCCGGCCTTGCCGCCACCCAGCGCGCCGGCCGCGGCGCCCACCGGGCCGAGGATGCCGGCAAGCAGCGGCTTGACCTCATCCATGACCTCCAGGATCTCCTTCGGCTTGGACTTGGTGGAGGTGGTGCTCCCCTTCTTCTTCAGCACGATCTCGCCGGAGTTGTTTTCGCGGCTGAACACGAGCTCCTTGTTGCTGTAGCCATCCGGGACCTCATCCAGGGTGATGCGCACGAAGCGCTCGTCGCCGGACGGGATCACCACGTCGGCCACGCCGTTGGCGTTGGTGACGCCGAGGATAGACTCACCCGACACCAGGACGGCGCTCTCTACCGGGTTGTCGTCCTCGTCCACGACGGTGATGCGCGCGTTCTTCTCCGGGTACTTGCCGTCAGCAGAGTTGGAGTCCTTGGTCAGCAGGATCTCCTCGCCGTCCATCTCACGGTCGACGGCGAAGTAGGAGTTCTCGTAACCCTTCGGCACGTCCTTCTCGTTCATCTTGACGTTCAGGAACTCTTCACCAGCCGGAATCGTGATGGTCACGTCACCCTTGCTGTTCGTAGTCCCGAGCCTTTTGCCGTTCTGAGACACCAGCCGCACGCGCTTCACCGGCTTGTCGTCCTCGTCCAGCAGCGTGAGCTTCACCTTCGCCGCTTCGAGGTCGGCATCCTCGGTCGTCGTGGTTGTGCTGGTCTGGCTCTCGTCGCCCTCGGTCGTGGTCACCGGGGCGGTCTCCGAAGTGGTGCCAGTCGCGGTCCCATCTGCCTCGCCCGCGTTGAACTGCACGCGCAGCGAGGTCTCGCCCGCAGCGACGGGGAACAGCTCGTCACCAGCCGCGACCTTCACGTCGCCCATGCCCTCGGGCAGCGACAGGCGCGCCTGACCCTCGCGGTCCGTCTTGGCGTAGATCGAAGGGTCTTCGTCCACAATCACTTCGTAGTCATCCACCGCGTGCGCGTTCTCGTCCATCACGGTCACCAACACGTCGCGCGCCTCGGCCTTGGGCGCCGGGGCTTCAGTGCTTACCGACGAGCTCGGCTCCGTCACTTCCGCCACCTCCGTAGGCACGGCCGGGGTCGGCGCCGGAGCGGGCTCCTTCGCGCTCGGGGATGGCTGCTCGGCGGCCTTCACGGTCGGCTCGGTGGGGGTACCGGTAGCGACGCGGGGTGCCGCCGGCTCGGCGGACGGCTTCTGCGGCTCCGTCACCGGCTTGTACCAGGCGCCGGCGCGCAAGCTGGCCAGGTTGAGGAAGTTGTCGGTGACGCGGGTGCCCTCGGTGGTCGCGGCGATGAGCAGCGGCTTGGTGGCCGCGTCTCTCACCTCGACGGTTGAGGCCTTGTCGTCCGCGAAGACCAGGTTGCCGGCGCGGTTGGTGTAGGCGTAGTTCAGGTCGCCCACCTTGGCAGCGTCGACGCCCTTCGCCACGGCGAGCGGCTCGGCGCTGACGGTGGCCTCGCGCACGTCAAGCGTCCACAGGAAGGGGACCTCCTTCTTCGTCTTGGGGTCCTTGCCGGTAGAGACGGCGTAGAGGGTGTTGGCATCCGCGTCGCCCCCGAGGGAGCCCCACGCGTGCGGTGCCTTCGCGTCGGTCTCGCCGCGCTGCTCCAGTGCGTGGAAGTCAAAGGTGAGGGCGCCTTCGTGGGGTCTGCCTGCCGCATCCTGTGAGAGGTCCAGGGTGTGGATGGCGTCGCCGGTGTTGAGCACGAGGTCACCGGCGCGGGTGAAGGCGGCGGAGGTGATGGTGGGGGTCGACGTGGCGTCGTCAAGCGCCAAAGGCCCCATGTCGAGCACCTCACCGGTGACGGGGTGGATACGCAGGAGGTGGTTGGCCGGCTTGCCCTGCTCGGCTTTCGACACCGCGTAAACCCGGTCATTGAACGGGTTGAGTGCGAGTGCGGTGTAGGCCCAGCCGCCGGAGGTGAAGTGTGCCTGGTAGGAGCCCGTGCCGGCGGGTGCTTCCTGCACGGAGGGGAGCGCCTCGTTCGCCTTCGAGGCGAGGTCTGCCAGGCCCGCAGCGAGCGACGGGTCCTGCGCGCTCGCGACGGGCGTGAGGGCAACCGTGCCCGCGACCGCCGCCGCGAGCGCGACGCAGCTCAGTTTGCCAGTGTGCTTCTTCAAATTCATGTGGTACCTCTCAGCGTTATTGCGGGCGCACTCAGCCCAAAAACCATTACTAATGTATCCGTGTTGGCAGGCGTTCTCAATACGCAGCGCCGCTCAGTTTCTTAGCTGTATATAAGCGTAAAGCCCGCCGCGTTTCCGCGACGGGCTTTCGCCTCAGTGGTGCCTGGCGTTAGGCGTTGACCTTGGTCGGCTCAGCGGCCGTGGTGAGGGTCTTCTCTTCCTTCTTGGAGGAGGAGCCCTTCGCGTCACCCGTGCTGCTGCCCATCTCTCCGCCGGACTGGCAGGAGGCGTAGGTCAGGCCGAGCGCGAGCGCGCCCAGGCCGATGATGCCTGCCGCGAGGACGCCCGCCGGGACGGCCGGGTCGATCTGCGCCAGCTGGCGGGAGATCTCGTTCATCCACTCCGGGCGCTGGATGTTCAGGCTCGGCATGGCCTGGTTGAACTGCGCCGCTGCTGCGTTGAACTCGTCCTCGAACAGGACCGCCGCACCGCCCATGGCCGCGATCAAGATGCCGATCGGGATTAGCCAGGTGGTCGGGTTGGAGACCGAGGAGGTGTCCGCCAGGCACTTGCCCAGCGAGCTGCCCTCCGGCTCCGGTGCCGGGGTGGTCGTCTCGGTGTACTCGATCGGGCGGTCGAGGAGTCGGACGTCAACGTCCATCTTCTCCTCGTCGCCGGTGATCTCGAACTCCTTCGACTCCAGCGTTGCGCCGATGCCGTTCTCGTTCTTGTCCGGGTCCAGCGGCTCCGCGAGGATCACGCCACCCGGGTTGCGCATCTGCAGGGTGTAGTTGCCCTCGTTGACGCCCTTGAAGACGAACTCGCCATTGCTATCCGACGTCTCCGTGACGGCCGGCAGGCCATCGGAGGAGTGGAGGGTGACCTCCATGCCACCGTACGGTTTGTCGCCTTCGTCGCGCTTTCCGTTCTCGTTGACGTCGACGAACAGCGAGCCGTTGATGTCGGTGACAGCGGGCAGTGGCGCCCCCTCTTCAACAACGATGTGGGCGTTGCCGTCGATGTTCTCCTTCGGGGAGACCACGAGCAGACCCGACGGGTCGTCGCCGTAATCCGGCTCGTCCTCGAAGATCTTCGAGCGCTTCGGCGGCTCCGGGGCCTGGCCCGCGGCTTCTGCCGCGTTGTGGTGGCGCTTGCCCTTGGCCAGCGGAGGCAGGATGCCCTTGAACACGACGCGCTCGCCCGGCATCAGGGTGCCGGTGAAGCCCTTCGGCGGGATGATCTCCATCGGCTTGCCCTTACCCGGGTGCTTCGGGTCGAAGCTCTTCTCGTCGCCTTCGTAGATGGTGTCGTTTACCGTCACGTTCTCCATACGGGTGGAACCGGTGTTTACCACCTCGTAGGTGAAGTAGAGGTCTTCGTCCGCGGCCATGTGGACCGGGTCGTTCGCGTTGGTAGCAAAGCGGGCGTTGACCTTCTTCTGCATGCTCATGTCCATGAACTTCACGTATGCCTCGTTCGGCGTGGAGGCGACCATCTTGTCCTGATCGTCCTTACCGCGCGCGACCGCGATGTTGGCAAACGCGCCCTTGTCCACCGGCGGTGCCATGACCGCGGAGAACACCTTGTACTCGCCCGGCTTCAGGGTGCCGTCCCAGCCCTTCGGTGCCTTGATGGCACCCTGCGCGAACGGGTCCTCGATCTCGATGTCGTGGACCGTCACGTCGGACTCGTTGGTGACGATGAAGCCGTAGATGAGGTCCTCGTCGTTGGGCAGGCCCGGAGCGTCGTCAGGCGTGTTGGCGTCGTAGCCGCGCACGCGCTTCTCCAGCTTCAGCACCTTCTTGGTCAGGTTGACCGTCGGCAGCTCGACGTCCTTGCCCGGGCGGACCGGGATGTACATCGGGTCGACCTTCTGCACGCCGTCCGGCGTGAAGATTTCCACGATGGCGTCGCCCGGCACCACATCCATGGTGTAGTTGCCGTTCTTGTCCACCGGAACTTCCTTGGTATCGCCGTGGGAGTCGGTGACAGTGACCAGCACGCCGTCGATCGGCTTACCGTCGCCGTCGACAACCTGGCCCTTGATCTCAGAGCGTGGTGCCTTGACGTTGACAATGCCCTGGTGCGCCGGCTTGTCGTCGGTGACCTTGACCTTCTTCGGCCAATCCTTCGGCTTGGTCCAGCCCTCCGGCAGCTCGAGGTCAACCTCGTAGTCGCCGGCAGGCAGCTTATCGGTGGTGAAGTGACCGTCCTTGTCCACGGTCACCGCCGGGAAGGTCTCGGTCGGGTTGCCGTCGGCATCCGTGCCCTTACCCTTCACAATGACCTTGGCACCCGGGATCTGCTCGTTCAAGTCATCAACGAGCCAGCCGTTGATGGTGCCGGGCTCGCCCTTGTCCGCCTTGATCGGCTTCTTCGTCGTCGGGGTGATGATGCGCGGCACCGTCACCTTCTCGCCGTCCTTGACCGTCACCTCGGTGTAGCGCGGGGTGCGGTGGCCGTCGGCGGGATCCACAACGACAACGTAGTCGCCCGGCTCCAGGTCGTCCGACGTGAAATCGCCGGTCGTGGGGTCAATCTCCAGCTCCGAGGTGGAACCGTCCGGGTGACGGACCGTGGCCGTGGTGCCCGGGACGGGCTTGCCCTCCTGGTCACGCACGCCGCCCTCGAAGTTACCCGTGTTGTTCGGGTGATCGCTCGGCTTGGAGTCGAGCACGACGTTAAAGGAGTGACCGTCAGCGTCGGTAACGTCCCACTTCAGACCGCTCTTGGCCACGTAATTGCCGTCGTCCTTGGACACGGTCGCGGTGTAGGCGCCCAGGGCAGCCTCACCGGAGAACTCGCCCTTCTCATTGGTGACAAACACCACGAACTTCTCCGAGTCGTTGTCATCAACCATCTCCACGACGGCACCCTCGATCGGGTCGCCGGCCGTGTTGGTGACCTTGCCGGACACCTTGGCGTCCTTGGCGGCGACCTTCGCCATCTCGATCGGTTGGACCGAGCTGGTCTTGCCAACGTTGACGGTCACGGTCGGCGCGCTGGTCGGGCGGTACCCGTTCGCGCTCGCCTTCGCCCTGTAGTTACCGGCCGGCACGTCAGCCGCGGTGTAGTCGCCGTTGGCGTCAACCGTTGCCGGGATGACGTCGCCGGTGTCCACGTTCTCCAGCACGACAGCGACTTCGCCGTCAATTGCGTTGCCGTCGGCGTCACGCACGGAGCCCTTGACGGTACCCGTCTGCGGCGTGTCCGGAGTCTTCTCCAGCTGGAAATCTTTCTGTACGTTCGCGCTCGGCGTGACATCCACTACCTGCGCCTCGGGCGACTCGTAGTCCGCCGCACGGACCTCGACGCGGTACTGGCCAACAGCCAGATCGCCGCGCGAGTACTTACCGTCCTTGTCGGTGGTGGATTCGTAGCTTGCGCCGTTCTCAACGTCCGTGATGGTCACGGTCGCGCCCTCAATCGGCGCGTTCTTCGCGCCCGTGACTACGCCGTGCACGGAGCCGATTGTCGACGTCAACGTGATGCCCTCAGTGTCCTTCCCGTTCGCCGGGACGTTCACCACGATGTTGGAGACCTTCTTATAGGTCTTCGGTGCGTCGACACTGAGCGTCCACTGACCTGCAGGAACACCATCGAAGTTGAAGGAGCCGTTCTTCGCGGTTGCCGCATTGCGCTCTTCATCGCCACGGGTCAGCGTCAGGCTGATGTTTTCCAGCGGCTGACCAGTGGAGTCCTTCACGGAGCCATCGACCGAACCAGGGTTACGCTGCACCTCGACCTCAACCGGGTCGGTGTGGGTACCGGCGACAACGGTGAAAGCAGTCTTGCCTTCCTTGTATTCGTCGGTGCCCGCAACAACCGCGGTGTAGTCGCCCGGCGTCACGGAGTCCATGGAGAACAGGCCATCGCTATTGGCCTTGACGGTGTCGACGGTCTGCCCGCCGCGTTGGATCACAACGTCCACATCCTCGATCGGCTTGCCGCTGTCATCCTTCACGAAGCCATTGACGGTGTCCGTCGCACGGTGCACCTTCAGGTCGACGTCGGTCTTCACACCTGGGTTCACGTCGAAGCCCCTGACATAACCGCCGTACTCGTCAGTCTTTGTAACGGTCGCCTCGTGCGGGCCCGGGTTCAACTTGTCCGTGGTGAACTTGCCGTTTGCGTCGGTGGTGTAGGTGTCAGCGCCGTCAATGGTGACGGTTGCGCCTTCAACCGGTGTACCGGTTTCGTCCACTACAGTGCCCTCGGCCCAGCCGTTGGTGCGCTTGACCTGGACATCAGCAACTTCAGTGTTCGCAGGGGTGATGGTCGCGTCCACGGTGTTTGCCTCGTGAGCGGTGCCCGCCTCGACGGCAACCGTGTACGAGCCAGCCTTCTGCTCGTTGAACTGGTACTTGCCGTTGGCGTCCGTCTGCGCGGAGGCCACCTCGTTGCCGTCGGCGTCCTTGAGGATCACCTTGGCGTCGTTGACAGATTCGCCAGCATCGTTGGTGACTACACCCTCGAGGTTGCCCGGCGCCCGGGTGAGCTGAATGTCCGCGGTCGACGGACGGTTGGGGCGCACCGTGACGTCCTTGGGTTCGCCGCTGCGTGCGTTGGTGGGCTCTACCGAAACGCTGAACTCACCTGCAGGAACGCTTGCGAACTTGTAGGTACCGTCCTGGCCAGTCGTGGTCGAGGTCTTGAATTCGGCGTCAGGCGCGTCCTTAGCGCGACGCTCACCGTCGATGACAACCGTTGCTCCCGTGACCGGGTTACCCGCGTCATCGGTGATCGCGCCGGTAACCGACCCGGGCTGCGGTGCCACGCTGATCTTCCAGGTGACGTTGGCGTCCTCCACCAGGTCGGGCAGCTTGTTGTCCTTGACGTTTACATAGTCCTCGCCTGGGACAACGGCGACAGAGTAACCGGCTCCAGGGGCCTGGTTCGGGAAATCAACATTGCCATTCGCGTCTGCCGGCTTACGCTCGAGCTCCCGGCCGTCGCGGGAAAGGATTACTTCGGCGTTTTCCACGGGTTCGCCGAGGTCATTGAGCACGGTGACCGTGTATCCAGGGTTAAACCGCTCAACCTTGATCGTGGGCCTGGCCGTCTCGTTCGGCTCTACAGTCACCTCTTCGGTGTGCTGCTTCGTCAGTTTCGTCTTACCGACCTGGATCTTGTACTCACCCGGCTTCTGATCCTTGAGCTCGAACTCGCCGTTTACCACCGATACGGGGACTCTCGTTCCATCCGGTCGCGTCACAGTGACGTTATCCGGGGAGACGGGGTTACCGGCGTCGTCGACAATCTTGCCCACAATGGAGCCGTTTGCTCGGGTCACCGTGATGTCTTTTGCCGTGATGGTTTCATTCGGCTTCACGGTGACGTCGGTGAAGTTACCAGTGAAGTTGTTTCCGTCGGTGACGGTCACGGTCTTCTCGCCAGGGACAACGCCGGGGATGGTGTACTTGCCGTCGCCGTCCGTCGTGGCTTTCTTGCCACCCGCGGAAACCTCAGCGCCTTCAACTGGCTTACCCGCGTCATCAACAACCGTGCCGGTGATGGTGCCAGGCAGGGAAACCGCGCTGAGGGTCAAATCAAGAGTCTTGCCCGGGCCTGCGTACTTCGGGCCGACGGTAATACCTTTATAGGTATTGGCCCCCGCGATCGAGGCCGTGTAGTCGCCATGTTTCAGATCCGGCACCTCGTAGAAACCTTGAGCATTGGTCTCCGCCGTGAAAGTGCCGCCGTCACCTTCGACAGTCACCTCGACGTTACCAAGGGGAAGGCCGTCCAGGTTGACCTGACCACCAATCGTCGCCGGCTTGTACGGAATAGTCGCATTGACGTTCTTTCCGCCGCCTGCGGGAACGGTCAGGCGTCCCCTACCCGTGCTCTTCGTCGACTCTGTTGCTTCGAACTCAATGTCATAATCTCCCGCGTCCAGGCCAGAGAGATTAAAGGTACCGTCCGAACCCGTGCTGGTGCGCTTCACTACATCAGCACCCCGGTACAGCACAACTGGGATGTCAGAGGCAGTTTCGTTGGTGCCTTCGTACTTTGCGGTGCCGGAGACGGACCCCTTGTTCCGCGAGACCACAACGTTTGCTTCGAATGGCTGGTTCGGGCTCACCACAGCGCTGGCACCGCCCTCCCCGTTCTGCGCCGTCTCTTCGACGCGTACGTCGTACTCACCCGGAGTTACGTCGCCGAAGGTGTAGTTACCATCAGCGTCTGTGGACGTGACTTTCTCTTCCTGACCAGCACCGACAAGGCGTACCTCCGCACCATTGACGGTTTCCCCAGCCTCATTGGTGACTCGGCCGAAGACCGAGCCCTTACGCAGATCGACGCGAACTTCTCCGGCGTTCGTCGGCTTCCCGACGTTCACGGTGACCGTCTTCGTACCCGCTTCAGTCTTCTCAGTTTGACCGACATCAAGCGTGTACTCGCCGCTCGCAGTGTCGAGATCCGTGATGCCCGACAGCGTGAACAGGCCGTCGCTGCCAGTGGTGTCTTCATGGTTCGTACCACGAAGCTTCACTGTCGCATCCTTAACAGTGTTTCCGTTTTCATCGACGACCTTGCCACGAATCGTGGCGGCATTCGCCTTGATGGTCAGGTCATGCGTTTCGTTCGCGTTGTGCCTCAGTTTGAATGGGCCCTGCTTTTCGCCGTAAAACCCGTCAACCAGCGTGGAGACCTGCACGGAGTACTCGCCCACCGGCACATCACTGAACTTGTAATCGAAATCCCCGGGACCAACACGTTCCGGCTGCCCGACCGGGTTACCGTCCTGGTCCAGGAGCTCGACCTTCGGGGTATCGGTAAAGCTCTTCGGCGCTGTCACCGTAACCGAAACGGTGCCGGTCTTCGCGTTGACGGGGAATTCCAGAGTCGGGGACTCCCCAGCGCTCACGGAGATGGTCTGGGCCGCAGATTCCTCGGTCGTTTCGGTCGCACCGATCTGTACCTTGTACGAACCTGGTTCGAGGCCTTCAATCGAGAACTTCCCGTCGGCAACGGGGCCCATATCCTGGTCATTGACAAGGACACGCGCGCCGTCAGCAGGTGCCCCCTTGACAACGCCGTTGATCACAGCTCGTTGAGGCTCTGTCACATGCTTAACATAATTGTTCAGTCGCTGAAGCTCCGGACCGCCTAAGCCCGGGCCGAATATGTTTAGCCTAACGTTTGAACCGCCACCGCTCTTCGGGATCGTCAACTCCCTCGGAAACTCAAGCCGCAACCCGTTGCCGTAACCTTCGGCGCCATATTCCTCGTCTTGCGTGGCGGTCGCCTTAACCTTGAACACGCGATCTTGGCCGTCGCCTAGGACGCGATATTCGCCTGCGCGAGCCTCATCAACCCAGACGTAGTAATCCCCCTCCTCAAAGGCGCGACTCTGTTGCTCTGGCCCGTAGTAATCCCTTTTGTATTCGTCCTTTTTTAGTACTAACGGGCCGTAAAGCTCAACGCCGTGCAAACGGATTTCTTTATCGTCCCTTCCAAGTATCTCAACTCGATACCCGGTCTGCCCATTTTGAGAAAGCTCACGCAATACTTCTGGGGCCTGAGCCCAATTCTCTCCGTAATTTGTGAGAGGGTCCGCATTTTCGAAAGACGCAGAGGTGTTTCCCGCGACCCCTTTAGTTTGCGTTTTGTTCAATTCCTTCAAAGGATCTACGAGATCGGGCACGTCAGCGTCAGTCCACTGCGCCGAAGCCGTCGGCAACAAGCTATCCCCCGCGGGGGTCGGGATAGCCGGCACGGCCATGCCTCCAATGGCAAGCGAAAGGGCCGTCGCCGAGGCAACGACGGTCCTTTTCATTCCGGAAAACAGCCCGCGTGCAGGCTTATTGTTTCCGCGCATAGTTTTCTCCAATACTTGGGGTTGTGCGTAAGGGCCACTTATGGAGCTGGGAAAAGTCTCCATTTTTTCTCCATTGACAATAATGCCGTAGACAGGCGTATGCCAACTTTTACGCCTAAGGATACACTTAAGATTCACTCATGCAATATTTACTGAGCCTCGATCTGCATAAGTGCGAGCCCCCGACCCTTAACATCCCGCGTTTCCGCCCGCCTGACCGGGCAGAAGAAAACCCCGCCGGAGCGGGGTTCCAACTTGTGCGCCCGGAGGGATTCGAACCCCCAACCTTCTGATCCGTAGTCAGATGCTCTATCCGTTGAGCTACGGGCGCTTCCTGCCAGATTCTCTCTGACAACGAAGAGATACGTTACACCGTTGCTTGCAAAGCGCCAAAACGCCAGGTGAAAGCGGGGTTGATGGAAGGTGAGGGGCGATGGGGCGTCGATAAGCAATAGCCCCCGAATGTATGTAGAAGGTCGACGCGAATGTGCGGAACGCTATACGCGCAGGCAGTAAGGTGCTAGAAATATTAAGGTACTTGCAACTCTGTCCAACTCTTGCCAGCTCAGGGCACGCACGTGCCCACCCAACCGTAAAGGAACCTCCATGGCCCACACTCCGCGCCGCCGCGCGCTCGTCGCCGCGAGCGCCCTGTCCCTCGCGCTGACCGCGCCATCCATCGTCGTGCCGAACGGCTACGCGCAGGACACCACGACCACCGAAACGACTGCGACCTCCGCCACGAGCGTTCCGGACAGCGCCGTGGATTGGGAGAAGGAATACGACGCGAACTTTGCCGGCAATGAGCCCGCGACCGTCGAGGGCCTTGTGCTGCCGGAGGGCTCGACAATCGAGGCCGCGGCAGCGACACTGTTCAACTGGAAGCTGGCTGCAAACGACGACGGCTCCGTTAAGCTGACCCGCCCGCAGAGCGACGTCGCGTTCAGGGACGGACTGCAGAGCATCCCCGCGAAGGTGACGCTGCCGGGCGAGGAGCAGCAGAACGTGACGCTCAAGGTCAACGTGTCCAAAAACGATGCGGCGTGGGTGGCGGACCTGCCGGACTTAGGCAGCCCCTACGACGTGGACTTTGAGGGCAAACTTTCCAAGACCGTCGACGAGATCACACTGCCCGAGGGCGTGACCGTGAAGAAAGGTACGGGCAAGCCGTTGTGGGGCGTGTCCACCAAGGACGGAAAGGTCCTGATCACCGCGCCGAGCAACTTCGTTGCGGGCACGCAAGACCTGCCGGTCGAGTTCTCCGACGGCACCACTACCGTGAAGCGCACGCTGAAGATCAACGCGTCCAACCCGCAGACCTCGAGTGGCGAGGTCGCCGGCATCGCCGGTGATGTGCTTGGCAAGATCCTCGGCGGCATCGTTGGCGGCGCAACCGGTGGCGGGCTGCTCGGCGGCCTGACCGGTGGCGGCTCGGGTTCTGGCACGGGCTCTGGCTCTGGCTCCGGAGACGGCAAGGGCGGCGGCGGTGTGAACATCAACATCGCGTCCAACAACGGCAACCCGAGCGTGGTCATCACGGACAACGCGAAGGCTGAGATCAAGGACAACCTGGCCAACAACGGCAACCCGGTGATCACGGACAACGCCAAGGCCGAGATCAAGGACAATCTGTCTAACAACGGCAACCCGGTGATCACGGACAACGCCAAGGCTGAGATCAAGGACAACCTGTCCAACAACGGCAACCCGGACGTGAAGATTTCCGACAACGCCAAGGCCACCGTGGTGATCACGGACAACGCCAACCCGCGCGACAACCTGTCCAACAACGGCAACCCGGACGTCAAGATCTCCGACAACGCCAAGGCAGACATCAAGGACAACGCCAAGGCCACCGTCGACATCACGGACAACGCCAACCCGCGCGACAACCTGACCAACAACGGCAACCCGGACGTCAAGATCTCCGACAACGCCAAGGCCACCATCGACGTCAAGGTCACCGACAACGCCAAGGCAGAGATCAAGGACAACGCCAACAACAACGGCAACCCGGACGTCAAGATCTCCGACAACGCCAAGGCCACCGTCGACGTCAAGGTCACCGACAACGCCAAGGCAGAGATCAAGGACAACGCCAACAACAACGGCAACCCGGATGTGAAGATCTCCGACAACGCCAAGGCGGACGTGAAGGTCACCGACAACGCCAAGGCGGACGTCAATGTCACGGACAACGGCAACCCCGATGTGAAGGTCACGGACAACGGCAAGGTGGACGGCATTCCGGCGTCTTCCGGCGGCGGCTCCTCCGCGTTCGGCCAGGAGGGCGAGGGCCCGGAGGTTGGCGCAAACGTGGGCGTCGAGGGCGGCTCCTCCGACCCGCGCTGCGCGGCGACCCTCGCCGGCCTGGCGGTGCCGATCCTGGCGATCATCCCGCTCGCGCTGGCAACCCAACTGACGGTGCCCGGCCTCGAGTCGGTCGGCGCCCAGCTGACCCGCACGCTCAATGACGCTGCACGTAACTTCGGCGTCCAGCCCGAGGCACTCACCGCCGCCGGTGCTGGCGTGATCGGCCTGGCTACCGCCGTCCTCGCCATCGTCGGCGCACGCACCTGCGTCCCGAGCGTCCGCGATGTGGACATCACCGTCGGTTCCTCCGGCTCCGGCGAGACCCCGTCCACGACCTCCACGGTCGCACCGGTGGTGAAGACCGACTAGGAGCGGAAAGCACGAAACCCCAGCTCCCTGAGCTGGGGTTTTCTTGGTGCGCCCGGAGGGATTCGAACCCCCAACCTTCTGATCCGTAGTCAGATGCTCTATCCGTTGAGCTACGGGCGCGGTGGCGGAGACGACAGGATTTGAACCTGCGGCCCTCCGCAAAGAGGGCAACTCCTTAGCAGGGAGCCCCATTCGGCCGCTCTGGCACGTCTCCAGGCCTTTGCCCATCCTACCCACACGCAGCCACACAACCAAATGCGCTGCCTAACCGCGCCGCCAATCCGTATAGTGGTGCGCATGAAACTCAACTCGGACCTTCTCGCCGGCGTCGCCACCCGCGGTGACCTCGGCCCCGCCGCCGCCAACCGCTCCGACTGGATCGTCTGGGCCGTCACGGACATCGACGCCGTTTCGGAGCAGATGCTTATCGACGCCCCCTTGTTCCTCTCCCCCAAACACGCCACCCCCGAGCGCCTCTCCACCTCCACCGTCCTCCTCGGCGTCCCGCTCAGTGAAATCGCGGGCGCGGAACTTGCGGACGTGGACCCGCGCCACCCGGGCGACGCCTCCGTTGCCCCCTCCGCCGCACTCTCGCTGAAGGACGTCGTCGTCATCGCCGGTGCGGACCGTGCGACCGTAAAGCGCGCGAAGGACTTGCTCGGCGCGGACCGGATCCAGTTCCACACCACCCCGGAGCTTTTCCCGGAGACCTAAACCCAAAACGGGTATCCCACGACACACTTCCAGCTACGCTGTGGGGCATGACTCAACTTCCTCGCCCCGACATCGACGCTGACGGCCTGCTCGAATACTCGGTTGTCTTCACCGACCGCTCCCTGAACCACATGTCGCAGAAGTTCATCTCCGCTACGCAGGAGATGCTCACGCTGCTGACCTCCACCTACGGCGCAGACTCCGCCGCACTCATCCCCGGCGGCGGCACCGCCGCGATGGAGGCGGTGGCGCGACAACTGTTCACGGGCAAGAAGGTGCTCATCCTGCGCTCCGGCCTCTTTACGTACCGCTGGAGCCAGATCATCGAGTCCGGCCAGATCACGGACCCGGACTCCGTCCGCGTGCTCAACGCGCAGCCGACCAGCCAGGAGTCGCAGCCCTCATTCGCGCCGCCGGCGCTGGAGGAGGTGCGGGGAATCGTCGAGAAGCACCAGCCCGACGTCATCGTGACCGCCCACACCGAGACCGCGGCGGGGCTGACCCTGCCGGACGACTACATCGCGGGCCTAGGCGAGATTGCCAAGGACAACGGCGCGCTGTTCGTGCTGGACTGCATCGCTGCGGGCGCCTCCTTCCCCAACATGGAGTCCCAGGGCATCGACGTACTGGTCTCGGCGCCGCAAAAGTCGTGGTCGGGCTCGCCGTCGACGGGCTACGTCCTGCTCTCGCCGAAGGGCCGCGAGGCGGTGCTGGCCAGCGAATCCACTTCATTCACCCTGGACCTGAAGAAATGGCTGGGCATCTTCGACGGCTACCGCGACGGTAAGGCCGGCTACCACTCCACCCTGCCCACGGACACGATCCTGCACAACCTGGAGATCATGCGCGAATCCGCCAAGGTGGGACTGGGCGTACTGGCGCAGCACCAGGAAACGCTCGGCCGCCTCGTGCGCGAGGCCGCTTACCAGCGCGGGTTCCGCTCCGTGGCCGCGGACGGCTTCGAGTCCAACGGCGTGGTCGTGCTCTACGCGCAGAACCCGGAGCAGCAGTCCGGCGCCGCGTTTAAGCCCAAGGGCCTGCAGATTGCGTCTGGCGTGCCGCTGCAGATTGGCGAAGGCGACGGCTTCTCCACCTTCCGCATCGGCCTCTTCGGCCTAGACAAGTGGGCGGACCCGCAGGCGGCGGCCCAGCGCTTCATCGACGTGCTGGACGCCCTGTAAAACATTTGGCGGAGACGAGGGGATTTGAACCCCTGGAGGTGTGACCCTCGCCGGTTTTCAAGACCGGTGCATTCGGCCGCTCTGCCACGTCTCCAACGGGTGAAAAGCTTACAGTATGGCCCCACCGACTCCATTATCCTGGGTGGGCATGAAAGCAATTGCACTCACTGACCCCGACAATCCCCGCTCCCTCGCTCTTGCCGACGCACCCGAGCCCGCACTCGATCACGGCTGCGTGCTCGTCCGCGTCACCGCCGCCGGCGTCAACCGCGCCGACCTCGTCCAGGCGCAGGGCAACTACCCGCCGCCGAAGGGCGAACCGGACACCATCGGCCTGGAGTGCGCCGGCGTGATCGTGGACCCCGGCACCACCGGCCGCACTAAAGGCGAGGAGGTCGGCTGCCTGCTGGCTGGGGGTGGCTACGCCGAGTACGTCGCGGTGCCGGAGGGGCAGCTCACGCCCAAACCATCCAACCTGAGCCTGATGGAGACCGCCGCCGTGGTAGAGGCCGCCTGCACCGTGTGGTCCAACCTGGGCATGGTCGCTGGCCTGCAAGCGGGCGACAAGGTGCTCATCCACGGCGGCGCCGGCGGCATCGGCTCCTTTGCCATCCAGCTGTGCAAGGCGCTGGGCGCGGAGGTCGCCGTCACGGCAGGCAGCGACGAGAAGCTCGCCTACTGCCGCGAGCTGGGCGCCGACATCTGCATCAACTACCGCACGCAGCACTTCGAGGAGGAGCTCAAGGGCTGGGCCGACATCATCCTGGACGTGGTGGGCGGCGAGTACCTGGAGGCGAACATCAAGTCGCTGGCCGTGGACGGCCGACTCGTCGTCATCGCACTGCAGGGAGGCGCGAAGGGCACGCTGTCGCTGGGCCGGATGATGCCGCGGCGCCAGTCGGTGCACGCCACCACCCTGCGCGCCCGGCCGCGCCCGATGAAGGCACGGATTGTGGAAGACACCGTCAAGCACGTGTGGCCGCTCATCGAGTCCGGCCAGATCGCCCCCAACGTGACCAAGACGTTCCCGCTTGCCCACGCCGCCGCCGCGCACGAGTACCTCGATTCCGGCGCTCACACCGGAAAGGTCGTGCTCACGGTGGGTGAGTAACTTTTCGGCGAAAAGTTACGCCAGCGACGCGACGGTGCGGATGAGCTGCTCGATGTCGGTCTCGGTGTTGAAGGGCGCGAGGCCGACGGTGACGGCGCCGCCCATCTCGGCGACGCCCATGTCGCTGATCAGCTGGCTCGGCCGCGCCATCGTGGAGACGATGCCGTGGGCGAAGAGACGCTGGTGCACCATTGTCGACGGCACGCCCCGCACCCCAAACATCAGCCGGGGAATGCGCTCAATCGCCGCGTCCTCCGCCGCCTCGCCCGAGACGCCGACGATGTGGACCGCAGGCAGCGTCCCCAGGAACGTGTCCAGGTCATCGCGCAGCCGGTTGAAGTAGGTGGCGGTCTCCCCCATCGAGTGCGTCAGCCGGTTGCGGCGGGTCGGGCGGCCCTGCGCGCCCTCCACGAGGGAGGCGTAATGCTCCACCACCGCGGGCACGCCACCGGCGAGCCCCGTGGACACCTGCATGTCCAGCGCGGACGCGTCGAGGCGGCCGAACATGGCCTCGTCGCGGAAAACCAGGGCGCCCAGCTGCGGCCCGCCGAGCTCGGCGAGGTCGATCGCCAGGATGTCCGCACCCCACGCGTCGAAGGTGATCGGTTTGTAGGGGGCGTAGGCGGAGACGTCGACAAGCACCCAAGCCCTCGAGCGCTCCCGCACCCGCTCGACGACGTCGCCGACGCCGATGATGGTGCCCAGCTCCGCGTGCGCCGCAGGGACCGAGACGAGGCGGGTCGCGCCGTCCACCAGGTCACCGAACTGCCAGGCGGGCAGGTCGCCCGTGGCAAGGTCTGCCTGTGCGTACTTCGTGGGGGCGTCAATGCGGGCCAGGGCTCCGGTGAGCTCGGGGCGGTCCACCCCGTTGAGCACCAGGGAAGAATCGCGGCGGAACAGCGGCTTCAGCGCCACCGCCAGCGACGCGTAGAGCGCGGGCAGGCTCGGACCGAGCACCACGCGCCCGGGGGCAGCGCCGACCAGGTCCGCCACCGCGGAACGCGCCTGCTGCACGTACGACTCGCCCTCCGGGCGGCCTAGCTGCTCGCGCGAGTGGGTGCCCGCCCCCGGCTCCGGCAGGGCCACCGACGCGGAGAGGCGGAACGAGCGCGACACCGCCGCGGAAACACGCTCCGGGATTTGGGGCGTGTCGTGGGCGTTGAGGTACGTCCATCCGTCGCCAAGCGAGGTGTACAGGCCACGAATACTGGCGACATCGAACGCCATGCCACACCCCTTACTTCGCTCCAGTGGTTGAGATCGGAACCAATTATGCCCGTTCCACCCCTACCGCGCACACTGCCTGCTCCGGGGCAAAATCCTGCAAAGCACGCTCTTAACGCTAGGGTGAGTAAGGTGCAGGACTTTGAACAACTCCGCGCGGACGTCACGCGCATGACCAGCGACGCAGACCACGAAACCCCGCCGTCCAAGTCCAAGACGATGGGGATGTCCTTCCGCGACCTCGTACGCGGCTGGAGCCAATACGAGCTCTGGCTGCAGCTCGGGTGGCAGGACATCAAGCAGCGGTACCGACGCTCCACGCTCGGCCCGCTATGGATCACCATCGCCACCGGCGTCATGGCGCTCGCCCTCGGCCTGCTGTACTCCATGCTGTTTCAAATCGACGTGCGCGAGTTCCTCCCGCACGTCACCGTCGGCTTCATCGTCTGGGGGTTCATCTCCGGCTGCATTAAGGACGGCGCCAACGTCTTCATTGAGAACGAGGGCCTGATCAAGCAACTGCCCTCCGCCCTGTCGGTGCACGTGTACCGCCTGGTGTGGCGCCAGCTGCTCTTCTTCGCACACAACGTTGTCATCTGGGTGCTGCTGGTGATCATCTTCCGCATTCCGTTGACCTGGCAGACGCTGCTGGCCATCCCCGCGCTGCTCCTGCTCGTGCTCAACGGCGTGTGGGTGACCATGCTCTTCGGCATCATCGCCACCCGCTTCCGCGATGTCGCCCCGCTGCTCGAGGCGCTCGTGCAGCTGCTCTTCTACGTCACCCCGATCGTGTGGACCACGCAGACGCTCAAGGAGCAGGGCGGCGAGGTGGCCCAGCGCGCGCTGCTCGCGGAGATCAACCCGCTCTACCACTACCTGGAGATCGTCCGCGCCCCCATGATCAACCAGCCTGTCGACGCCTACCACTGGGGCATCGTGGCCATCTGCACCGCCGTCGGCCTGCTCATCACCCTGCTGGCCATGCGCCAGATGCGCTTCCGCGTGCCGTACTGGGTCTAACAGGGTCTAACTCGGGGTTTAAGGAAGGAGTCTCCCCATGGTTTCCATCGACACCTATAACGCCTGCGTCGACTTCCCCATCTTCGACGCCAAGTCCCGCTCGCTGAAGAAGGCCGTCATGTCCTCGGCCGGCGGCAAGATTGGCAAGAACGCCTCCAACACCGTCGTCGTCGAGGCGCTCAAAGACATCAACCTGCACCTGCGCGAGGGCGACCGCGTCGGCCTGGTCGGCCACAACGGCGCCGGCAAATCCACGCTGCTGCGCCTCCTGTCCGGCATCTACGAGCCCACCCGCGGCGTCGCCGACGTGCGCGGCCGCGTCGCCCCCGTCTTCGACCTCGGCGTGGGCATGGACCCGGAAATCTCCGGCTACGAGAACATCATCATCCGCGGCCTCTTCCTCGGCCAGACCCGCAAGCAGATGAAGGACAAGATGGACGAGATCGCGGAGTTCTCCGAGCTCGGCGACTACCTCAACATGCCGCTGCGCACCTACTCCACCGGCATGCGCGTCCGCCTCGCCCTCGGCGTGGTCACCTCGATCGAGCCGGAGATTTTGCTTCTCGACGAGGGCATCGGCGCCGTCGACGCCGCCTTCATGGCCAAAGCACGCGTCCGGTTGGCCGAGATGGTGAAACGCTCCGGCATCCTCGTGTTCGCCTCGCACTCCAACGACTTCCTCGCCCAGCTGTGCAACACCGCCCTGTGGGTGGACAAGGGCGAGATCCGCCAGGCGGGCCTGGTCTCCGACGTGGTGGCCGCCTACGAGGGCCCGGAGACCGGCGAGTACGTCGCCGAGCTGGTGGAACGATTCCACGGGGAAGAAGCCTAGACGCTGCCCTCTGCGTCGTTGCCATAGTGTGCGTCGATCATCCACGTTCCGCGCTGTCGGAATGCCGGGATGGTGCCCCTCGCCGCCTTATTGGCGGCGACAGACCCAGAAACACCGTTAACCTTTGCCCACTCCGATAGGCGAATCACCTTCGGCGCGGTGATGAGCGTAATACGTTTGTTCAGTGACTCAATGAGTTGCCGCGCGATGAGCGTGCTCAGCGCTGAATAATCACCACTTACTGGATAGCCGCGGAACACTGGGTAGTAGTGGCGCTCTTTTCCTTTGTTCGGAATGATGATGGGCGGCACCCCTAACTCCAAGAGTTGTTGATTGATAATGACGCGCCCTACGCGTCCATTGCCGTCTGAGAATGGGTGGATGGTTTCAAATTCTGCGTGGAACCGCGCGACGCGATCGATGAAATAGTTCTCATCCTCGTAGTACTCAGTGATGATGGTCTCTACCAGCCGGTCTACGTACTCAGGATTAGCACCCATATGTGCCCCTACTCGTACCCATTCTCCCCGCCGACGGAACCGGCCAGCCCAGTCATCGTTGATACCGCGAAGCAACATGCCATGCAGTCGCAGAATGAGGTTTGCATCGAGCTTACCGACGCCTCGAATTAGCTCCTCAGTCACCTCAGCCAGGTTCTTAGCCTCAAAGACTTCCCGCACATCGTGCGCTCTAGCAGTGAACCCCGCCAGGATGTTCTCGGTGTCTTCCAAAGTCAAAGTGGAATTCTCAATGGCGTTCGAGTTATACACCGCCTCCGCCACCTCTGCGCGCGCAATCTCCGCGATGGCCTCGGGGTTGTCCTCCCGCAACGCTGCATACGTATCAAGAAGAGCGTCGATTTTTGAGGTGGTCCGCGCGTTCAGCATGCCAATATTCTACAAGTTTCCGTGAAAAGTCATGGAACATAAACTGCTTTCACGGAACCTGTTGCGATCAGCCGGTTTCCTCAAGATTCCAGGATTCAACGCCTAAACCTTCGCCACCTCCATGTCACACGCCTCAGTTCGGTGGTTGAGTGGCAGAATGGAAGGCATGACTGCCACCCTGTCCCCGGCCGGAGAAACGGCCGCTGTGATCGTCACCCACCAGCGCGTGGAACTTTTGCGCGCTTCCCTGGAACAGGTGGTGAACCAGACCCACCCAGTGCAGTGGGTGATTGTGGTGGACAACGGCGCGGAGGACCAGGTCAGGGACCTGCTCGAAGAGCTTGCGGGCGACCGCGCTGTCTACCTGCCCAGCCGCACCAACCTGGGCGGCGCGGGCGGGTTCGCCTACGGCTTCCTGCACGCGCTTGCCCTCGGCGCGGACGCGATCTGGTGCGCGGACGATGACGGCCGCCCCGCCGACGAGCACGTGCTGGGCGAGCTCTACCGCGTGGCAGAGGCGCACGCTCTGCACGAGGTCAGCCCGATCGTGGCCAACATCAACGACCCCGAAGCCCTCGCATTCCCGCTGCGCCAGGGCACCGTCTGGCACCGGCGAGTCGACGAGCTGACCGGCGATTTCCTACCCCAATACGCCTCGCTGTTCAATGGCGCCCTGATCAGCGCGCGAGCGATGGAACGCATCGGCGTGCCCGACTACCGCCTGTTCATCCGCGGCGACGAGGTGGAGTACCACCGCCGCCTGGCGCAGTCGGGCCTGAAGTACGGCACGGCGCTGACCACCAGCTACCTGCACCCGGACGGGTCGAGCGAGTTCCACCCCATCATGGGCGGTCGCGCGCACGCGCAGTGGCCGGATAACCCCACGAAGCGCTACTTCACGTACCGCAACCGCGGCTACATCATTAACCAGCGCGGGATGAAGAAGATGCAGCTGCAGGAAGTGGTGCGCTTCGGCTGGTTCTTCTTGCTCGAGCGCAAGAGCCCCCGCGAGTTCTTCCAGTGGCTGAAGCTGCTGCGCCGCGGCGCCCGCGAGGACTTCCGCCGACCCTAAATCGGGTCCTGCTGCGCGATGATCTTCGTCTCCTCCCGGAAGATCACGCGGCGCTGCAGCACAAAGTTAGTCACGGTGGCCACGCCCTGAGCGATGACGAAGGAGACGCCGTCCTTCCACGGGTTGACCAGACCCATCGAGATGAGCGGGCCCTCGGTCCAGCGGTAGAGCAGGATCTGCACCACGAACGTCACGGCATAGAGGATGAACACCGCGCCGGCCTTCTTCGCGTTCACCTCGGCCTGGAACGCAAACTTGGAGTTGAGCAGGTACGCAATGAGCGTGCCAAAGATCCAGCCGACGACCTTGGACAGGTCGCGCTGGATGTCCACGAACTCGTGGAGCGAGTAGGTAATGCCGAAGTCAATGACCGCGCAGCCGATTCCGATGATCAGAAACGGGACCAACTGTTTGAATACTGTGGAAGACACGGCGGACCAGTCTACCCGTGAAGCAGCTCGCGCAGTATTTCCAACCTGTCCACGGCGGAGAGAGCACCCACGAACGCCTCGCCGGCCCGGCTTAACGTGAACACTTCGTCGGCGTCCGTGTCCTCCCAGCCGAGTGCGCGCATGAGCCCGAGCGCCAGCTTGCGGGTCGTCGGCTCGTCGGCAAAGCACGCCATCACCAGCACGTGGACCCAGAACGCGTCGCTCGTCTTGCCCGCCGATTCCGGGAGC
The DNA here is from genome assembly GCF_002285125.1 of Corynebacterium gottingense. Lineage (NCBI taxonomy): Bacteria > Bacillati > Actinomycetota > Actinomycetes > Mycobacteriales > Corynebacteriaceae > Corynebacterium > Corynebacterium gottingense. Next base: position 76,639 of record NZ_NSGN01000010.1, on the reverse strand, counting down.
AGGGCTGCAAGCCTCGCGCGCTCCTGCGCCGGCGAGGAGGGCTCCCCGTCGGCGATCACCTGGAGGAGCGGCACAAAGTCGAAGGACTCGGCGCGGTGGATCACCTCGCGCACCTCGGGGCGCAGCTGGCTCGCCGCCAGCTGCTGGCGCACGGCGTCCAGGTCCAGGTCAGCACCGCCGAATGCGCCCTCGCCCGCCACGCAGACGGGCCCGTCGCTGGTGCCGGGGTAGATGTCGGCGAGCTGCATGGTGAACTGCCACAGGCCCCAGGTAAAGGTGGCGGTGTCGCCGGGGGACGAGAGGACGTCGATAAGCATGCCCTGCTCTGGCGTGCCGACCTTTTCCTCGATGCCAAAAAGCGCGGCGATGATTTCGCGGCACTCATCGATCGTGGTGGTGGAGTCCAGGCCGACCCAGCGGTAGACCTCTTCATCCGAGGCGAGTGCCACGCGCACCATGAACGTGGCGCCGGGGGAAAGTTGAATCACCGGCGCCAGGTGTTCGGAGTACAGCGTGCTGCCCATGGCGCCCACAATAGAGGTTTTTGGCACCCGCTAGGGTGAATGGCATGAGGAAGCATTACAAGGGCGACGACCCGAACGCGATCCACGAGGCGGCACAGCGTGTCGACGTGCCCCTGTCCGACTTCATGGTCCGCGTCTTCGCGGAAGAGCTACCTTTTGTGGATTCCGTGGGCCGCGGGCGCATCTACGAGCTCCTCCGAGAGCACAAAGCATCAGGTAAACCGACTATCACGTCGCAGGAGGAACTGCCACAGGAGATCCGCGAGATCATGGACCTCTAAGACACGAGAAATAGATCACACCTTTCAATGAGGGAAGTTCGGCCTGTTGTGAGTAGGCTCGAAGAACGCAAGCTTTTCCACCTTTAGTTGTATGAAGAGAAGCGGAGACATGGAACTTCACACCGAACTGAAATCCCTCTACGGTTGGGGCCGCACCGCGCCGTCCACGGCGCACGTGCTGTCCACCCCGGACGTGGACACCATCGCCAAGGCCGTCCAGGTGGCAGCCGAGAGCGGCCGCGGCGTCATCGCCCGCGGCATGGGCCGCTCCTACGGCGACCCCGCCCAAAACGGTGGCGGTCTGGTCATCGACATGCAGGAGCTCAACCAGATCCACTCCATCGACCCGGACACCGGCATCGTGGACGTGGACGCTGGCGTGACCCTGGACCAGCTGATGAAGGCTGCTCTGCCCTACGGCCTGTGGGTCCCCGTCCTGCCCGGCACCCGCCAGGTCACCATCGGCGGCGCCATCGGCCCGGACATCCACGGTAAGAACCACCACTCCGCAGGCTCCTTCGGCGACCACGTCGTCTCCATGGAGCTGCTCGTGGCCGACGGCCGCGTGCTCCACCTCGAGCCGGAGGGCGAGACCAGCGAACTGTTCTGGGCCACCGTCGGCGGCATGGGCCTGACCGGCATCATCCTGCGCGCCCGTATCAAGATGACGAAGACGGAGACCGCCTACTTCATCTCCGACACGGTGCGCACCACGACCCTCGACGAGACGATCGAGGAGCACTCCCACGGCCAGGAGGAGGGCTACACCTACTCCTCCGCGTGGTTCGACGCGATCTCCGCACCGCCGAAGACCGGCCGTTCCACCATCTCCCGCGGCTCGCTGGCCACCCTGGACCAGCTCAAGGAGTTCGCGCCGAAGCTGGCGAAGGACCCGCTGAAGTTCAAGGCACCGCAGCTGATGACGGTGCCGGACATCTTCCCGTCCTGGACCATGAACAAGCTGACCCTGTCCGCGATCGGCGAGGCCTACTACATGATGGGCGCGCCGTCGAAGAACGACATCAAGAACCTCACGCAGTTCTACCAGCCGCTCGACCTGATCGGCGAGTGGAACCGCGGCTACGGATCGAAGGGGTTCCTGCAGTACCAGTTCGTGGTGCCCACGGACGCGGTCGAGCCGTTCAAGGACATCATCTACCAGATCCAGTCCTCCGGCCACTACACCGCGCTGAACGTGTTTAAGCTGTTCGGCGAGGGTAACCGCGCGCCGCTGTCCTACCCCATGAAGGGCTGGAACGTGTGCGTGGACTTCCCGATCCGTCCGGGCCTCAACGAGTTCCTCGACCGCCTGGACGACCAGGTCATGGAGTTCGGTGGTCGCCTCTACCTGGCGAAGGAGTCCCGCACCAGCGCAGAGAAGTTCCACAAGATGTACCCGGAGCTTCCCGGCTGGCTGAAGACCCGCCACGACATCGACCCGACCGGCGTCTTCGCCTCCGACATGTCCCGCCGCCTCGAGCTGCACTAGAAAGGAATCCCCAATGCTGAATGCAGTAGGCCAAGCCCAGAACATTTTGCTGCTCGGTGGCACCTCGGAGATCGGTCTCGCGATCGTCTCCGAGCTCGCCTCCCGCGGCGGCAACCCCACCGTCACCCTCGCCGCGCGCAAGGGCTCTTCGCGTATCGACGCCGCGGTGCAGAAAGTCTCCGCCGCCGGCGCCTCCAAGGTGCGCCTCATCGACTTCGACGCCACCGACTTCGACGCCCACCCCGGCGTGATCGACGCCGCCTTCGAGGACGGCGACGTTGACGTGGCGGTCGTCGCGTTCGGCACGCTCGGCGACCAGGAACAGCTCTGGCAAGACCAGGCCGCCGCCGTCGCCTCCGCGCAGACGAACTACACCGCCCCGATCTCGGTCGGCGTACTTTTGGGCCAAAAGTTCAAAGCCCAAGGTCACGGCCACATCATCGCCATGAGCTCGGTAGCTGGCCAGAAGGTGCGCCGCTCCAACTTTGTCTACGGCGCATCCAAGGCCGGCATGGACGGCTTCTACACCCAGCTCGGTGAGGCACTGCGCGACAGCGGTGTGAAGGTCACCGTGGTCCGCCCGGGCCAGGTCCGCACCAAGATGACCGAGGGCCTCGACGAGGCGCCGCTGACCGTGAACAAGGAGGACGTTGCTGAGGCCGCCGTCGAGGCTGCGCTTGGCGGCAAGTCCAACGTGTTCGTACACAAGCTGTTCGGCCCGATCTCCATGGTGCTCAAGGCCATCCCGGCCCCGATCATGCGCAAGCTGAACTTCTAACTTTTCGGCGAAAAGTCCTGCCCCGGTTTCGGAGCAGGACTTTTGCTATTTCTCGGGCAGGCCAGCGGCGTGGAGTGCCCCGGCGATCAGCGCCGGCTGGAAGAACAGGCGAGCCAGGCGCTTACCGTCGGTGTCCAGCCCGAACCCGTCGTGACGCTCGGCGTACTGGCCGATGTTGCCCGGGTAGATAGCGGCGTAAAAGGCGGCGAGCGCGGTGCCCACCTCGCGGCGCCGCTTCTTCCACGCGAGCAGCCCGGCGCCAAGCGCGATCTCTGCCACGCCCGAGCCCAGAACCACGGCGTCCTTGTCCATGGGGAACCAGTTGGGCACCTGTGCCTGGAACTCTTCGCGTTTGAAGGTGAGGTGGGAGATTCCGGCGAACGTCATCGCGGACCCGAGGGCGATTGCGGTCAAATTTTGGCTTTGCTTACTCATACGCGCCGATACTAATCCTTTGCCCTGCCGGTTTCCGCGAGCACCTTTGCGCGGAGACGGCCGGTGGCAACCACGGCACCAAGGCAGCCGACCAGAGCGAGCGCGATGAGCGCGCCGAAAAACAGTACGGTTGCGATCCCGTCGGGCGTTGCCCCGACCATGACCAGGCCGACGAGCACGCCTTGACCAAATCCCAGCAGCGCTGCGACCACCATCGGCACGCCAATTTCGCGCACCGCAACTTTTGTGTGAAAAGTTGGTGCCGCACCGATGAAGTGGAGCGACTTGGTCAACTGCTTCTGCTCCACCACCGCGAGCGCCTGCGTCAACAGCGTGAACAGCACCAGTAGTACCGCGCCGAAGATCACCGTGATGGCGATGCCCTTGGGCAGATCTTGCACGATGAGCGCCTCCTCGGGGGCCACCTCACTTTCCGCGATGCCTTGGAACGCCCCGGCCACCCCGGCAGTGAACGCGACGAAGAACAGCGCGCTGCACCTGCGCCACGTGTTCTTCGCGCCGCGGCCCACTCGGCGTGTCGCTACGTAGTTGTACGCGCCTGGGATTCGGTAGCTTAAGCGCGCCACAATCTGAATCACTCCGACGGCGATCAGCGTATTCACCACCAAGAACCCGATGAAGACGACGAGCGCCACCAGGACGTCCGCGAAATCGGCCCCCGGCGCGATCGGGTGCCGATCAAGCCAGATGTACAGCGCGATTGCTGCGGCGACAGCGCACACCGTGGTGATTACCTTCTGCCCGGGGTGCGGCACGCGCTTGGTCACGCCGAGCGGCGTCACCGCCACCTGCTGCAGCGCGCGCCACACGGAACCCGCGGCGAGCAGCGCGATGGCCGTCCACGCGATCGGCACGACCCACCAGGTGAACATTTCCCAAGTGCCGATCTGTGCTCCTTGAAAGGAAAGCGCTGACCAGGCTGGCACGCTCGCTACGTAGGCCGCCGTGCCGATGCTCAACCCGACGAAGGCCCTGCGTAGCGCCTCCAGGATCATCATGCCTCGCACCTCACCTGCGGTCGCGCCGATAAGCCTTAACACCGCTAGCTGTTGCTCGCGCCCGCTCAGGTCTGCCCGCGCCGCCTGCGTGAGCAGGGTGAGCAGGGTGGGGACGAGCAGCGCGCACGCGAAGAGTGCGAGCCCGATGTAGAGCAGCGGTATGTCGATGTCGCCGCCGATGTCCGGGTATTGCCTGTCGCGCTCCACGAACATCCACGTGCCGCCGGCGAGTGTGCACAGCATCCACGTCGCCACCGCCAGCGCAACTACGGAAAGTGTCCGCACCCAGCGCTCGCCGGAGTGCTTCTGCGCCAGCGCGTCCTTCGACTGCACGTTGGTCGCCTTGAGAAGTGTGGTCGCGCTCACGCCGCCACCTCCGAGTGAATGAGACCGTCGCGGATCTCGATGCGCCGGTTACACCAGGCCGCGATCTTCGGGTCGTGCGTGACCAGGACGAGCGTGACGCCGAATTTCTGCGCCACCGCCACGATCTCCTGCATCACCTCATGCCCGGTGGCCTGGTCCAGCGCCGCGGTCGGCTCGTCGGCGAAGACCACCTTCGGCGGGCCGGCGAGCGCCCGAGCGATCGCGACTCTTTGCGCCTGCCCGCCGGAAAGCTGGCCTGGGAACCTTGACGTGAAGTTCCCCAAGCCCAGCCGCGTGAGCATGTCGTCCGCCTGCTCGTGGGCCTCTTTTCTGGAGGTGCCCCGCATGATCTGAGGCAGCGCCACGTTCTCGGTGGCGGTGAGTTCCGGCAGCAGCTGACCATCCTGAAAGATGAAGCCGAAGTGGTTGAGGCGAAGTTTGGACCGCGCGGCGTCGTCAAGCGCTGCGATATTGGTGCCATCGAAGACCACCTCGCCGGAGTCCGGGGTGAGCACGCCGGACATGCAGTGCAAGAGCGTCGACTTGCCGGAGCCCGACGGCCCCATCACGGCGAGCGATTCGCCGGCTTGGACCTGAAGACTTACGCCCTCGAGGACGCGCTGCCTGGTGAATGATTTTGTGATGTCTGTGAGAGTGAGCATGCTTCCATTCAACTTTTGGCCGAAAAGTTTCACCATGGTGCTCGCGCCCAAAATTCGGGTAGTGCTAGCACTACCTCGCTACTGTATGCAGGTATGAGGTGGAGGAAACGAGCGAGCAACGAGGGCACGGCCGCCAGACGAGTTCACCAGCTCACGGCATCTCGGCGCAGGATCGCCGAGGCCTACGAGGTGGAGCGGCTACGCATCGAGCGCGACCTGCACGACGGCGCGCAGCAACACTTCGTCGCCGCTGCGATGAAGGTGGGCGAGGCGCGGATCGACACTGACGGGAGCACCCGGGCGCTTCTCGACGACGCCGCGGCCGACCTCAAGCGCGGCCTCGACACCTTGCGACGCACCGTCCGCGGAATCCACCCCAGCGAGCTCACCGACCGGGGCCTGGTCGCGGCGGTGGAGACTGCAGCTTCCCAGTACGGCCCCCACGTGCGGGTCCGCGCCCCGCACCCGCTGCCTGCGATTGACGCGTCCGTGCTCGCCGCCGCCTACTTCTTCGCCACCGAGGCGCTCACGAACGCGGCGAAATATGCGGAAGATGCGCCCGTCCACATCCTTATCACCTGCGACGACACGCTCAACGTCGTGGTCACGGACCAGGGCGACGGCGGCGCGCACTTCCTTCCGGGCGGCGGCCTCGACGGGATGCGCGAGCGCGTTGCCGCGTTCGGCGGAAACCTTGAACTGAATTCCCCGGCTGGCGGCCCGACCACGGTGGCGGCGCGCATCCCGCTTTTGCTCTTCCGCGGCGAAAGCGGGGTGGGCGCGTGAAGCTCGTGATCGCGGACGACTCCGCGCTGCTGCGCGAGGGCGTCGCCGGCCTGCTCACCCGGCGCGGCCACGACATCGTCGGCCAGGCCTCAAGCGCGACGGAGCTCGCCTCGCTTATCGACGCCACACCCCTCCCCGACCTCCTCATCACCGATGTCCGCATGCCACCGAACATGCGCGACGACGGGCTCACCACCGCCCTGGAGCTCCGCGAGCGCCACCCGGGCCTAAACGTGCTGGTCCTGTCCCAATACGTCGCCGCGCCGTACGCCCGCGAACTTTTCGGCCAAAAGTTCGGCGGCGGCACGGGCTACCTGCTCAAGGACCGGGTCGCCGAGGTGGCGGACTTCATCACCACCTGCGAAACCGTCGCCGGCGGCGGCGTGGTCATCGACCCGGAGGTGGCCAGCTCCCTCATGCACGCCAGCGCCCCGTGGCTGCGCGCGCTGACCCCGCGCGAGCTCGAGGTCCTCGAGCTCATGGCGGAGGGGCTGTCCAACGCCGAAATTTCGGCCAAACTGTATCTCTCGTCGGCGGCGGTGGCGAAGCACGTCTCCAGCATCTTTTCCAAGCTGGGTCTCACCCCGGACGAGGACAATCGACGGGTGCGCGCCATCTTGATGTTCCTGTCTGAGCGAGGTGTCGAGTAGCACCCGCCAGGTTTGTGCGAAACTAGAGGGCATGAGCACGACAGTTGCACCTGAAACTTCGGTAGACCCCACGTTTGGGCTGCGCACCACCGGCTATGAACCCGACGCACTTTCCGCGCGGAAGACGCTCATCCTCACCCTCGCCGCCGGGTTCGCGGCCGCCGCGGTGACCACACTCGCCTGGTTTGTGCTCCACTCCATCTCCCTGCCGGCGTTCAACCGGTCCATGTCCACGCGCGCGCTGTCCACGGCGGGCTCGTTTGTCATCCTCGGCGCCACCCTGGTCTGCTGCATCGGCTGGCTGCGCGGCAAGCGCACCTGGCCGAAGGCGGTGATGATGTATGTCACTGCCCCAGCGCTGGTGATCACCTCGCTGGCCATCCCGCTGGCGGCGACCCGCCTGTGGCTGGATGGCATCCAGGTGGACCAGGGCTTCCGCACCCAGTTCCTGTCGCGCATGACGGAGACCGCGGCGAACGCGGACATGAGCTACAAGGACCTGCCCACCTTCTACCCAATGGGCTGGTTCTGGGCCGGCGGGCGCGTGGCGGACCTGCTGGGCATCCCGGGCTGGGAGGTCTTCCAGCCCTGGGCGCTGATCACCCTGGCGGCAGGCGCAGCCATGCTCACCCCGATCTGGCAGAAGATCACCGGCTCGCTGCCGGTCGCGTGCACCATCGCCACCGTCACCACCGCGATCGTCCTGACGGAGACGCCGGACGAGCCGTACGCGGCCATCGTCGCCATGTTCTTCCCCGCAGCCGCCATCATCGCCCGCCGCGCGCTCCTCGGCTCCCGCAACGCCATCATCTTCATGGTGCTCTACCTGGGCCTTTCCGCCTGCTTCTACACCCTGTTCACCGCGGTCGCCGCGCTGCTGGTGGTCGTGCTCGCGGGGGTGGAGTGCGTCATGCAGGACCGCAACTTCCGGGTGATCGGCCGGCTGTGCGTCATTGGCGTGTGCTCCATGGTCATCGCGCTGCTGAGCTGGGCGCCGTACCTCTACAACGTCCTGTTCGGCGACTACGAGGTGAAGTCCACCGCCAACCACTTCCTGCCGGAGGAAGGCACGGCCTACCCGCTGCCGTTCCTGTCCTTCTCCGTTATCGGCGTCCTTTCCTTCTTCGGTCTGATCTTTCTGGTGGTGCGCGCGGTGGACAAAGAGGTGGCGTCGTTAGGCATTGCCGCGATTGTTTGCTACGCCTGGTGCCTGGCGTCCATGTCCGCCACCCTGGTGGGCACCTCACTGCTCGGGTTCCGCATCGAGGTGCTGGTGATCGAGGTGTTCGCGACCGCGGGCGTGATCGGCGTGATGGACGCCTGCCTGGTCGGGCTGGACTACTTCTACCCGGCGCGGTTCTCCCCGGAGTCCATCCGCGGCATCATGGCCATCGTCATGGTCGTGCTCGCCGGCGCGTGCCTGGCGTACGTGCAGCAGATCCCGGCCGAGAACGAGTCGCACATCGACCAGGCCTACGCGGACACTGACGGCTTCGGCGAGCGCGCCGACCGCTTCCCGCCGAACGCGGCGAAGTACTACGGCGAAATCTCGGAGCTGATCGAGTCGCACGGGCACGCCCCCAACCAGGCGGTGGTCTACACCGATGAGATCAACTTCATGGCGTTCCACCCCTTCTTCGGCTTCAACGCGTTTACCAGCCACTACGCCAACCCGCTCGGCGAGTACGACCAGCGCAACGACGCCCTGTCCGCCTGGTCGCAGCTGTCCTGGGACCACCCCGAGGAGCTCACCGCGGCCATCGACGGCGCGAAGTGGGAGCCGCCCGCCGCCTTCATCTTCCGCGGCGACGTGGACGACCCGGAGGCCGGGTTCAAGACGCACATCGCGCACGACATCTTCCCCAACCAGCCGAACGTCCGCTACGAGGGCATCTTCTTCAACCCGAAGGCGTTCGAGGGCGGCGACTGGGACGTGGAGCAGATCGGCCCGTTCGCGGTAGTGGTGCGTACATAGCGCGTCAGTCACAGTAAGGTGACTGTTCGTGGCAACCGTTTCAAATGTTCAACCAAAAGCTCCGAAGTCGCTGGTCTACACCGCGATCGTTTCCGGTCTGATCGCCTTCGTCCTGCTGGTCCTCACCCCATTCCTGCCCGTCAACCAGGTGCAGTCGAAGATTTCCTGGCCGCAGCAGGGCAGCGTCGCCTCCGTCAACGCGCCGCTGATCTCGCTCGCGCCGCAGGACGTGTCGCTGACCATCCCGCTCAGCGCGGTCGACGAGCTGCGCGATGGCCAGACCACGATCCTGTCCACCCTCCCGGAATCCTCCAAGGAGGCGACAGACCGCGGCCTGTTCATCACCGCCCCCGAGGGCGGCCTGGTGGTCTCCTCGCTCAATGACGTCGTCTTCGAGCTGACCCCCGACGAGGTCCGCTCCCTGCCCGCCGACGCGCGCCTGGAGATCCGCCAGACCGACGAGGGCATGACCGCCGCCATCCCCGGCACCACCTTCGTGGAGGAGTCGGACGATGACTACCGGCCCCAGCTCACCGGCCTGTACACCGAGCTCAAGCCCGAGGCTTCACAGAAGCTTATCGACGCCGGCCTCACCGCCACCGTCGACGTGAACTCTCGCTTCACCTCCTCCCCCACCACCGTCAAGCTGCTCAGCATGGTCGGCGGCCTCATCGCCGCCCTGATCGGCCTGTGGGCCCTGCGCCGCCTGGACCGCTACGACGGGAAGCGCCTGCCCGCCTTCGGCCCCCGCTGGCGCACCTTCACGCTTCTCGACGCCGTCGTGCTCGCCATCCTCGCGTTCTGGCACGTCTTCGGCGCGAACACCTCCGACGACGGCTTCCTGCTCACCATGGCCCGCGTGTCCAACGACTCGGACTACATGGCGAACTACTACCGCTGGTACGGCGTGCCCGAGGCCCCGTTCGGCTCCCCGTTCTACGACATCCTCGCCCTGCTGTCCAAGGTGACCACCGCGTCCATGTGGATGCGCCTGCCCACGCTGCTCGCCGCAATCCTCACCTGGTGGATCCTCTCGCGCGAGATCCTCCCCCGCCTCGGCTCGGTGGTGGCAGACCGCAAGGTGGCCCACTGGACCGCCGCCTTCGTCTTCCTGGCGTTCTGGCTGCCGTACAACAACGGGCTGCGCCCGGAGCCGATCATCGCGCTCGGCGTGATTGCCACCTGGGCCATGTTCGAGCGCTCCATCGCCTCCGACCGGCTCGCCCCCGCCGCGTGGGGCACCGTGGCCGCGGCGATCACCCTGGCCTGCGGCCCGACCGGCCTCGCCGCCGTGGGCATCTTCCTGGTCAGCCTGCCAGCCGTGTTCCGCATCATGAACCGGCGCCGCCACATCGCCCCCGGCCTGGCCTACGTGGCCGTGTTCCTGGGTGCCGGCCTGGCGGTGTTCGTGCCCATCTTCAAGGACCAGACGCTGGCCACCGTGCTCGAGTCCACGTCGGTGCGCAGCCAGGTCGGTCCGGCCCTCGAGTGGTTCTCCGAGTGGGTCCGCTACGGCACGCTCTTCCAGCAGTCCGTGGACGGCGCGATGTCGCGCCGCTTCCCCATGTTCGTGTTCTTCTTCTGCCTCATCCTTATCTCCTGGGCGGTCGCCCGCTTTGGCAAGGTGCCCGGGGTGGCCAAGGACGTGACGCTGCGGATGCTGCTGATCGTGGGCCTGTCCACGTTCTTCCTCATGTTCACGCCGACGAAGTGGACCCACCACTTTGGCATCTACGCGGGCCTGGGCGGCGCGGTCGCCGCGCTCGGTGCCGTGGTACTTTCCCACATCGCGCTGCAGTCCAAGCGCAACCGCACCTTCGCTATCGCCGCGGTCCTGTTCCTCATGGCGCTCACCCTCGCCGGCTGGAACGCCTGGTGGTACGTCTCCTCCTTCGGCGTCCCGTGGTGGGATAAGACGGTCCAGCTCAAGGCGGTCGAGGCGAATAAGGTCGTGCTCATCCTCGCCCTGCTCGTTGCCCTGGTGGGCGTGGTCCAGTCCTTCCGCAAGGACCAGACCGAGAAGCGCGTCGGCGGGGCCTGGACCGGCATCATGGCTGCCCCCATCGCCGTGATGGCGGTGGCGATGGTCGCCTTCTCCTGCCTCACCTTTGCTAAGGCGTTCGCGTCCCAGGCCCCCGCGTACTCGGTGGGCATGGGCAACGTGAAGTCGTTTGCCGGCGACACCTGCGCGCTTGCAAACGATGTACTGCTGGAGGACGACACCAACGATTCCTTCCTCACCCCGGCCGACGGCGTCCCGCTGGGCAAGTCGCTCGACTCCGGCGACGAGAACCGCGGGTTCACGCCCGACGGCGTGCCGGCCTTCATCGTCAGCGAGAACGCGAACTCCTCCGATACGCAGCAGGATTCGCGCTCGGAGGCGTCGGCGGTGGAGAAGGACGCGTCGTCGACAAGCGCTGGCACCGACGGCACGGAGACGGAGGAGGACGCGCCGGACTCCAAGGACCTGACCGAGGAGGCGCAATCCACCACCACGACGCACACGCAGGGCAACCGCCCGAAGTCCATGCGCGGCATCAACGGCTCCACCGTCCGCCTGCCGTTCAACCTGGACTACACGCGCGTGCCGGTGCTGGGCACCTTCGAGGACGAGCCGAAGGCGTCCGCCAAGATCAAGACCTCCTGGTACGAGCTGCCCGAGCTTCACGACGATTCCCCGCTCCTCGTCACCTCCGTCGCCGGCCGCATCAAGCACCACGACATCAACGGCGTCGAGCAGGAGGGCACCGAGCTGGTCCTGGAGTACGGCAAGCGCGCCGACGACGGCAGCATCACCAAGCTGGGCGAGAAGGAAATGCTGGACCAGGGCCCGACCCCGCTGTGGCGCAACCTGCGCCTGCCGCTGGCGGACCTGCCGGAGGACGCGGACGTGGCGCGCCTGGTGGCCGAGGACGCCTCGCTGGCCGAGGAGGACTGGCTGGCCATCACCCCGCTGCGCAACCCGCACCTGTCCCCGCTCAACGAGCGCTTCGACGGCAACACCCCCGGCCTGCTCGACTGGTCCGTCGCCTTCCAGTACCCGTGCCAGCGCACGTTTAGCCACTACGCCGGCGTGACCGAGATCCCGGAGTACCGCATCATGCCGGACGCCCCGGGCAAGCAGCAGCTGTCCGGCTTCATGGACTTCTTGGGCGGCGGCGCGCTGTCCACCGCGGAGGCCGTGAACTACTCCTACGAGATCCCCGGCTACCTGCGCAACGACTGGCAGCGCGACTGGGGTTCCGCCGCGAAGTACGAGCGCAGGACGAACTCCGTCGGTGACATCCCAAACAACGCCCAGATAGACTACGATGAGGTCGTCCGATCGGGCTGGTGGACTCCGGGCCCGATGAAGATCCGTGACCCGGAAGAGTAAGACGAATGCGCCGTTCCCGTCTCGCTGCCGCAGTTGCCGCTGCCCTCATCGCCCTGGCGCCGACCGCCGCCGCGGCCGATGAGCAAGCGGTCCCCGCGCCCATCCAGCCGTCCGACAACGCGGGCCAGCTGGTGGAGCAGCAGGGCTGCACCGACCAGTATCTCATTGCCATCCCAGGCGGTGCCAACACCGTCCCCGGCATCCCCAACGCGGTGCCGCACGGCGGCAACGTGTTCCTCACCGGCATCTTCACCCAGCTGGGGACGGGCGGAACCGTCCAGCCGCTGTGGGTGTCCTACAGCGCCACCCCGTTTGCGGCGAACAACTACTACGCATCCTCCGCGGACGGGTACAACGAGACGGTGCGCACCGTGAAGCGCCTCTCCGCCTCCTGCCCGGGCGCCACCTTCAGCTTCACCGGCTACTCGCTCGGCGCGGACATTGCGTCGCGCCTCATGCGCGACATCGCCCACGGCAACGGCCCGATTACCCCGGACCGGGTCGACTCCGCCGCCCTGTTTGCCAACCCGTACCAGGGCGGCAACGGCGCGGTCCTCTCCCGCATCACGGCCCCCGAGTCCCGCGGCGCGCTCGGCGAGCTCAAAGGCGGCTACGGCGAGCTCGGCGAGCGGGTCCTGGAGATCTGCAACCCGCGCGACATCGTCTGCTCCACCGACGCCCAGTACCGCCCGCTTGTCGAGCCCGCACTGGCCACCGACCTGCGCGCCGGCAAACTTCCGCTGAAAAAGTTCAACGTCCTGCTGAGCAACCTGGGCATCGGCGCGCTGGGCGTGTTCACCGGCATGGGCGCCCACGGCCAGTACACGCTGGCGGACCAGCAGGAAGCGTCGAACTGGATCATCTCGCACGCCTAAACCCGTTACAGTGGGGGCATGCATGACCTATTTGAGCTAGTCAACGGGGACTGGGTGCGCGAGCACGAGATCCCCGCCGACCGCGGCATCGACGGATCCTTCTACGCGCTGCGCGACAAGTCGGAGGAGGACGTCCACGCGCTGCTGCAGGAGGGCGCGGGCCGCGGGGGCGACCTGTACACCTCCTTCATGGACACCGACGCCATCAACGCCGCTGGCACGGCCCCGCTCCAGGAGGACCTGGACGCGCTGTCCGTGACCACCGTCGAGGAGTTCGTCGCTGCGCTCGGCGCCCTCGAGCGCAGCGGCGTCGGCGGCCCGCTGACCTACTGGGTAGCGAAGGACTCGCAGGGCGAGGACTCCGTGCCGTACCTCATCCAGTCCGGCCTGGGACTGCCCGATGAGGCCTACTACCGCTCCGAGGAACACGCCGAAACGCTCGCCGCATACAAGGAGCACGTGACGCGCATGCTCGGCGTGCTGGACCCGAAGTACCTGCTCGGCCTGACGCCGGCGCTGGCGGCCGAGCGCATCCTCAACCTGGAGACGCAGCTGGCGGGCAGCCACTGGGACGTGGTGCGCTCCCGCGACGCCATGGCCACCTACAACCCGACCACGCTCGACGCGCTGCCCGCCAACGTGCAGGCGCTGCTGCGCGCCTCCGGGCTTCCCGACGGCACCGTGATCAACATGATGCCGTCCTACACCGAGGACCTCGAGGGCATGCTGCGCCCGGAGACGCTCGCCGATTGGCAGCTGTGGGCCGTCTGGAACATCCTGCGCACCCGCGCTGGCCTCCTCACCGAGGAGATCGGCGCCGCGAACTTCGAGTTCTACGGCACCACGCTATCCGGCGCGACCGAGCAGCGGGACCGCTGGAAGCGCGCCGTCGGGCTAGCCGAGTCCCTCGTGGGCGAGGAGATTGGGCAACGCTACGTGGAGAAGCACTTCCCGCCCTCCAGCAAGGAGCACATGCTCAAGCTGGTGGACTACCTGGTCGCCGCGTACCGCGAGCGGATCTCGGCGCTGGACTGGATGACAGACGGCACCCGCGAGCGCGCGCTGGAAAAACTGGACCAGTTCACCGCCAAGATCGGCTACCCCGACAACTGGCGCAGCTTCGACGGGCTCGAGTTCTCCACCAGCGGCGCCGACCTGGTGGCCAACGTGCGCCGCGGCTCCGCCTTCGAGCACGACTACCAGCTGGGCAAGATTGGCAAGCCGGCGGACCGCAACGAGTGGGTCACCACCCCGCAGACCGTCAACGCCTTCTACAACCCGGTGGTCAATGACATCACCTTCCCGGCCGCGATCCTGCAGCCGCCCTTCTTCGACCCGGACGCCAGCGCGGCCGAGAACTTCGGCGCGATCGGCGCGGTGATCGGCCACGAGATCGGTCACGGCTTTGATGACCAGGGCTCGCGTTACGACGGCGCGGGCAACCTCAACTCCTGGTGGACCGACGAGGACCGCGAGGCCTTCGAGGCCCTGACCGCCAAGCTGGTCGAGCAGTTCAACGGCCTCGTACCGTCCGTGCTCGACGAAGGCTCCCAGGGCGTCAACGGCGAGTTCACCCTCGGCGAGAACATTGGTGACCTCGGCGGGCTCGGCATCGCCGTCGTGGCGTACCGCAACTACGAGCAGAACCCCGACTTCGAGGCGCTGTTCAAGGCGTGGGCGCGCGTGTGGCGCTCCAAGACCCGCCCGGAGATGGCCGCGCAGCTGCTGGCCATCGACCCGCACGCCCCGAACGAGTTCCGCTGCAACGTGATCGCCGCAAATATCGACGAGCTGTACCAGGCCTTCGACGTCGAGGAGGGCTCCGCCATGTGGATCGCCCCCGAGGACAGGGTGAAGATTTGGTAGACGAGTACCCGGAGAACGTCCAGGGCGACCCGGACTTCAACGTCGGCGGCGTGGACCGCCCGCTGCCGGACGCGCTGCAGTTGGAGCAGCTCGTCTCCTACATCGAGGCGACGTACGACCCGGACTCGCCCCAGTACCTGGCGCTGCTGCCGGACAGGATCACGCACGCGGCCATGCTCATGCTGGGGTCCGCGGTGGACCATACGATGCCGGGCGTTGCGTATACGGGCGAGGTGGCGTCGAGAAGCTGCCCGCTCGGCGAGCTGTACGGCGACGACGCCGCGACCTGGGTGATCGCGCTGTGGGACGGGCCGGACAGCGCGATGGAGCACTGGTTCCGGCCGGAGGCGGCGGCGGTGGCGCAGCTGTCGGGCGCCACCGTGCTGGTGTCGGACAGGCCTGACGACGCGGTGGCATTCGCCCGCGAGCAGGGCGCGGAAACGGTCGCGGTGTGGGCGTTTTCCACGGGCAGCGAGCGGCTGCCACGCGACGTCGATGCCCTAGCCCTCACTTTTCCCACAAAAGTTGCGGACCTGGGCGTGCCCACGTTTCTCCAGGTGGGGACGAAGGACGAGCTCGGGGCAAAGATTTCCGACGCCCACGAGTACCACTCGACGCACTACATCCAGACCCCGGCTGAGGCCCGGCGTCGCGTCCGGGACCTCGCGGAGTTCTTTAGAAATCTAGGACCGAGTCGGCCTCGCTGAAGTCCTCCGGGGCGGGCTCGGGGGCCTCGACGAGGAAGGAGGCGGCGCCGGCGGAGTCGCGCATGGCCAGCATCGGCCCGAAGGGGCTATCGCCAGGTCCGGCGAGCACCTCCCCGCCCAGCATGCCGACCTCCTGGCGCGCCTGCGAAATGTTCGCCACGCCGAAGAAGCTCTGCCAGCCCGCGTGCTGCTCCTGCACGCGCATGCCCAAAAACGGCGCGCCCTCCGCGAGCGCCAGGTAGTAGCCGTCCGACTCCTTGATCTCCCAGTCAAACAAGTCGCCGTAGAAGTCAATCGCCGCGAGATCCGGGGCGCTGTACTCGTACCAGACCGGCACGCCCGGCTCGCCGGCAGCGACGAACTGCTCCTCACCGGCCGGGTCGATCAGACCGAACAGGCCGCCCGCCGGGTCCTGGCACACCTGCATCCGGCCCAGGGAGACCTCGGAGGACGCCACAACTTTTCCGCCAAACTTTTCCACCGGGGCACCGCCCAGGAAATAGGTCACCCACGCCGGCTTCTCGCCCGGCACGATGCCCGCGACCGGGAGTCCCTCCTTCTTGGCCACCAGGTAGTCCTCGCCGGAGGTCTCCCAGCCGAGGAGTTTGGAGTAAAAGTAGGTGGATTTCTGCACGTCAGGCGTGAGCAGGTCCTGCCAGTACGGCATACCGGGTTCCGCGCTGAAAGCGGGCATGCAAGGCTCCTTTGCAGGTTCGGGTTAGGGGAGGTTGCGCCACTTCTCCGGGTCGAAGTCGTCGTTGGCGGTGCGTTCATCGAAGTAGTCGTCGTCCTCCCCGCCGCAGACGACGGTGGCGGTGGTGGAGTCGAGGGAGACCACGTCGGCGTCGTAAAGCAAATGGCTTCTCGACGTCACCACCTCCCCGTTGACGGCGACGTCGCCCGCAGCGATAGCCTCCTTGGCGTGGCCGCCGGACTCGACGAGGTTGGCCAGCTTGAGAAACTGGCCGAGGCGGATGGAGTCGCCGGAAATGGAAACGTCCATACTAGGCAAGCTTCACCGCGGTGCCGGTCGCGGAGACGAGCATGGCGCCGCCGTCCGGGCCGAGCGGCTCGTAGTCGATGGCCACGGAGATGACGCCGTCGGCGCCGAGCTCCTCGCCGCGCTTCCACAGCTCGTTGAGCGCGGCGTCGCGGGCCTGCGCGATCTCCACGGGGCGGTTGTAGCCGGCGCTCATGCTGCGGTAGAGGTTGATGCCAATGACGGTCTCGCCGCCAATAACGCGCATGTATTCACTAATAGTGCGACCTTCAACGGTCGGAGTCGTAGTCAAGATCATGCAGTCATTCTAGCCGAGGTCAGCGCTCGGCCTGATCCACCGGCATGATGTTGAGACTGTCGATGTTCACGTGCGGCGGCAAGCTGGCCACCCAGCGGATCGCCTCCGCGACGTCCTCGGCGGACAGATTGAGTTTGCCCTCGTACACCGCGTCGGCTTTCTCCTGGTCACCGGCGAATCGATTGAGTGAAAAGTCCGTCTTCACCCGGCCGGGGTCGATCTCGGTCACGCGGATGCGCTGGTCGGCCTCCTCGCGTCGGAACGCGCGAGTGGCGCCGCGCAGGCCGTACTTCGCCGCGTTATAGCCGGCCCCACCCTTGTAGGCGTCCGTGCCCGCGACCGACCCGATGTTGATCACCAGCCCCTGCGACTCCCTGAGCTGCGGATACAGCGCGCGGGTGACGCGCATCGTGCCCATCACGTTGGTGGCAAACATCCATTCCCAGTCCGCATCGCTCGCGTCCCTGAGATAGTCCAGCTGCTTCGCGCCGCCCGCGTTGTTGACTACCAGGTCAACGCGTTCCAGCTGGGCCGCAAGCCTATCGACGCTCCCCTGATCCGTCACATCCAACTCCGCCGCCACCCCGCCGATCTCCTCGGCGACCGCTCGGCACCGGTCCAGCCGGCGTGCCGCGACGACCACGCGCCACCCGTCCTTCGCCAGCGCGCGGGCCGCCGCCGCGCCAATACCCGCGGAACCGCCAGTAACTACTGCAACTCGCTGCTTTCCCATGTGATCAGCCTAACAGGATCGATTTCGCCCCACTGAAAATCATCCACGCGAGGTACACGCCGTGTTGCCCGCCATGATTCCCAGCGCACCGATCCTTCGTCCCCACCCGGATGCGCTGGAACAGGGCTGGCAATCGCCGCGATCCAGACTGGCACCACCCCCAAAGATATGCCCGACCACGGGCCAGGTTGGGCGCTGGTCCGCGACTTTAATGCGCCGAGCAATACCGACCCAAAGCGCGCCCGCGAACTTTTGGCCGAATTGTTCCCTAACGGCGAAACCCCCAGCGTGTGGGCCGCGATCCACCTGGAGTACGGCACGAATACGCACTTCGGACCGGACTGCTACATGAACTTCAACTGCACCATCCTGGACATCGGGGCGCGCACCCTGTTCGGTCCCGGCTGCCAGCCCATCACCGTGGACTCCCTCGTGGCGGGTGTGCTCGCAACTGTTAAACGCAACATCTAATCCACACCATTTCGAACACTATATTGCCTGGTCGCCAGAGTCGCCACACTAAAACCCTTGCGTGTCGTATGTGCGTTCGGTAGCATGATGGAAACTTCACTTCGATTGGGGACACCATGACCACCGCAACCGCATCGCCACCGACCTATTTCCGCACCCAACGACCAGACGACCCACTCAGTTCCGCCGCCCAGGCCACCCGCGAAGCCCACTTCGCCGTCTTCGCCCCGTACATCGACGGCGACATCGAGGACTTCGACCTGCGTGTTACCCAAATCCAGCAGGCCACCGGGTGGTCCAAGGGCTTCGTCGAACACGGCATCTTCGCCTACGCCACGCTGCGGCACCTCCCCCAGCTCCAGGAGATCCACTGCCGCACGAAGCTGCTCGACATGTCGCACCTCACCGCCATCGAGCGGGTGCTCGCCGAGCTCGGGGAGGAGGTCGACCCTGAGGCTTTCGCGCTTATCGACGACACCTTGGCCGCCCTCTTCACGCCCTCCAAAACCGATCAGCACATGCCCCGGAGACACACCGTCACCAGACGCATCCGCGAGCTTATCCGCCAGATCGACCCGGAGCGCGCCTACGACCCGAAGCGCCGCCGGGAGCGAGCCGCTGCGGGACCATCAGTCACGTTCGCAGACTTCGTCCTGGGCGGGGTGTCGCAGTCCGTGGTCCAGCTCAACACGGACGAGGTGACCGCGGCCCGGTGCAAGAAGAGCATTCTCCGTGTGGCGCGCGAGCAGAAGCTGACGTTGGCCGAGACGGTGGTGCGGCTGTTGACGGGGGAGGTGGTGGCGTCGGTAAGCCCGGTGCTCCACGTCTACGCGCCGAAGGGGCGCGCGGCGGGCGACCCGGTGCAGCTGCCCGGGAGCGGGTGGACGGGGCCGGAGGCGACGGCGGCGCTGGACGAGTGGATCGCGCGGGCCGGTGCGCGCGAGGTGGACCTGGACGAGATTTCGCGGAAAAGTACCGAGAGCTACACGCCGACCGCGGAGATGCGCAGCTACGTCGTGGCGCGCGACGGCACATGTATTTTCCCGGGGTGCCACCGGTCGGCGGCGGACTGTCAACTGGACCACCGCATCCCCTTCGACCGGGGTGGCACGACGACGCCGGACAACCTCTTCGCGCTCTGCCAGCACCATCACAACCTGAAAACCGATAAGCGGGCCACGTACCTGGTCGACCGGGCGACCGGTGAGGTGGTCTGGCTGTTCGCCGACGGGACGTACGAGTTCGCCGAGTCCGAGGGGCTCCTCAACCAGGAAGCCGTGCCGACGCACCCGCGATGGAGGTCCAGCCTGGACAGCGTGCGAAGGAATCGGGCACGCGCCGCCGAGTTCGCCGCCAAGGGCCACGCGATCCTGGACGAGCTCGACCGCGACCACGACGAGGAGAAAGCTCACGCGCGGATCGCGGCGCTCGAGCGGGAATACGGAATGATTTTCCCGAGCTAGTCCTTTCACCGAGCGCGAAGTGAATACGCGCCCTAAACTTCGCTGGGCACGACCCACCATGCAACGAAAAACGAGGTAGCACCACATGCAACTCCCCGCACCCCTCAACCAGATGGTCAAGGACGCCACGCTCGAACAGGTCATCGCCGCCATCGCCGGCGTGTTCGTCGCCGGCGGCCTCATCGGCGGCGCGATCAGCGCGATCGCCACCCAGAACACCCAGAACACCGAGACTTCCACCGGCCCGACCCTGGAAGCCCGCGCGAAGCTCGACGCCCTCTACCAGGCGCCGGGTCCGGACTCCGGTAAGGACGCGTTCGACGGCAACGGCCAGACGCACCCGTTCAAGGGCCAGGTCATCCCCGGCTTCTCCGGCATGATCGAGATCGGCGACGGCTCTTTCTACGGCCTGCCCGATAACGGCTTCGGCGCCAAGGACAACTCCTCCGACTTCCTGCTGCGCATCTACCACGTCAGGCCAAATTGGGAGACCGCGGAAACCGCCAAGGACCCGCAGGGCGTCGGCGGCGTCGAGGTACTCGACTTCGCCGGGATGAAGGACCCGAACCACAAGATCCCGTGGGAGATCGTCAACAACGACACGGAGGACCGCCTCCTCACCGGCGCGGATTTCGACCCCGAATCCTTCGTCCAGGCCGAGGACGGCACCTTCTGGGTCGGCGAGGAGTTCGGCCCGTACATCCTGCACCTTGACAAGGACGGCACGCTTCTCGACGCCCCGTTCCCCTACCCCGGCGTCACCAGCCCGTCCAACCCGGCCTTGAAGGACGGGGAAACCCCCAACCTGCGTAACTCCAAGGGTTTCGAGTCCATGGCCACCGACGGGCGCTACCTCTACCCCATCTTCGAGGGCTATCTTGACGACGCCACCGACAAGCACGTCCGCGTCATCTCCCAGTTCGACACCGAGGAAGGCAAGTACACCGGAAAGACCTGGAACTACGTCGCCGACACCGAGGACGCGAACCTGGGCGACGCCTTCCTCACCGAGGACGGCCGCCTCCTCGTCCTCGAGCGCGACGACAACCTGGGCTCCGACGCAAAGCTGAAGAAGGTCTTCGAGGTCAAGGGCTTCAAGGATGCGGAGCCGGGCAGCACCCTGGAGAAGGACCTGATGGTGGACCTGCTCAACATTGCAAACCCGGGCAAGATCGGCATGGTGTCCGACGCCCGAGCGTACGGCGTCGGCGACCCCTTCTCCTTCCCGCTGGTCAGCGTGGAAACCATCGTCCAGCTCAAGGACGGCCGCTACCTCACTGCCCTGGACAACAACTTCCCGGGCAACGACGGCCGCTACCGCGGCAAGCCGGACGACACCGAGATGCTCATCTTCTCCATCAAGTAGCGCCCCCTACCGCAGGTAGAACCGGTCCACGACCTCGTACTTCGGGCCGCCGCTTCGACCTTGCCCACGGTGCGACTCCATGAGGAGCACCTCGTCGACGGTGAAGTCGGGGCCGGAGTAGATGGAGAGGGCGTGGGCGTGGTCGTCGAGAAGCAGCATGTCCCGCGTCCTCGTCCCCCTGCGGGCGACGGACAGGTGGGCGCGCTGGCGCCGCCACTGCTCCGGGTCGAGCTGGCAGTCCGCCATGAGGTCCTTGAGCGGCGCCTTGTCCCCGCCGACGCCGATCCACAGCGTGCGGCGGTCGAAGCAGCCGGCGCCGCGCAGGTGCAGGCGCAGCGGGCGGGTAAACGCCGTCGCCTGCGAAAGGTGGTCGCTCACCGCGGCGGCGTCGTTCGGCTGGCTGCCGTAAAACGCGCACGTGATGTGCCAGTTGTCCGGGTCCGTCCAGCGCACCTCCGTGCCGGAGAACTCCCGGATCGGGCGCAGGGCGGTAATGAGGTGCTCCGTGACCTCGGCCGGTGGGACGATCGCTGCGAAGAGACGTCTCATGCCCCTCACGCTACCCTGGAAGCTCATGTTTGACCTTGCGAAAATCGGAAAGGGTCTGCCAGTAGCGGATTCCCTGGACCAGCTGCCCGATTCCGGCCCGCTCGTCGTACAAGCCCCACCCGGAACGGGTAAGACGACGCTGCTGCCGCCGGCGATTGCAAACAAGGTTGGCAAGACCATCGTCACCGCGCCGAGGCGAGTCGCGGTGCGATCGGCGGCGAGGAGGCTGGCGCACCTGGACGGTTCAGCTTTGGGCCAAAAAGTTGGCTACTCCATCCGCGGCGAGCATGCCGACGGCAGCCTCGTCGAGTTCGTCACCCCGGGTGTACTCCTCAACCGCCTGCTCAAGGATCCGGGGCTTGAGGGAGTCAATGCAGTCATCCTCGACGAGGTCCACGAGCGCCAGCTGGACACCGACCTGGTGCTGGCCATGTGCATGGAGGTCGCCGTGCTTCGCGACGATCTCTACCTCGCCGCCATGTCCGCCACCCTCGACGCGGGCACGTTCGCCCAGCACATGGGCGCGCGCGTCATGTCCACGGAAGCGGTGACCCACCCGCTGGACATCGAGTACGCGCCACACCCGGAGCGCGTCCAGGGCACGCGCGACTTCTACCGCCACGTTGCGCAGTTGGCGCAGGCCAGCACAACGCGCACCCTCGTGTTCGTCCCCGGCGCGCGCGAGGTGGACCTGGTGTGCGGCGCGTGTGAGGACGCAAAACCTCTGCACGGGCGGCTTTCCTCCGCCGAGCAGGACGAGGCGCTGAACGGGAGCTCCCAAGTCGTCGTCGCAACGAGTATTGCGGAGTCCTCGATCACGGTGCCGGGCGTGCGCCGGGTCGTCGACGCGGGGCTCTCCCGCGTGCCCAAGCGCGACAACCGCGGCATGACGGGGCTGGTCACGGTCTCGGAGGCCGTCACGAGTGCGGAGCAGCGGGCGGGCCGCGCTGGTAGGCTCGGGCCGGGGCACGTCATTCGAGCATTTTCCCGCGATGACTTCCAAAAATTCGCGGCAGACATTTCGCCGGAAATTGCCACCAGCGACCTCACCGGCGCCGCGCTCGCCATCGCGGCGTGGGGCTCCCCCGACCTGCCGTTGCTCGATCAGCCGCCGGAGCAGTCGCTTGCCGACGCCCACACCACCCTCCGCCAACTCGGAGCCCTCGACGCCGACAACGCCATCACCACTTTTGGCCGAAAACTGGTGAGCCTGCCGCTGGACCCCCGGCTCGGGGCGGCGCTGCTGGAGTACGGGTCGGGGGCGGCGGAGTGCGTCGCCAGGCTCGGCGACATGGACGCGAAGCGGCTCGCCCGCCTCGTGCCACACACCCCAAAGGTCCCCGACGGCGACGTGATTGCGACTGCGTTCCCGCAGTGGGTGGCAAAGCGGGTCGGCGACGAGTACCTGCTGGCCAGCGGCACCCGCGCAACTTTTGCGGGAAAAGAAGAGTGGATCGCCGCCGCCGAGGTGCAGAGGACGTCCCGCGGCGCCATCATCCGCGAGGCCGCGCCGTACCACCTGCCGGAAGCGCGGATCGAGGAGACCGTCCGAGCAACCTTGCACAACGGGAAGGTTCGCGGCAGGAAGGTTCGGGCGGTCGGCGCGATCGAGCTGTCGTCGACGCCAGTGAAACTGTCGCCGGAAGAGGCGCAGGGGGCGCTCAAAGGGATTTCCCTGGAGGATCTCCAACTCGACGACGCCGCGCAGAAGCTCAAGCAGCGTCTGGACTTCCTGCACGAGGCGCTTGGCAGTCCGTGGCCCGAGGTGTCGCGTGGCGACTATTCGGTGGAGGTTGGCGAGCTGGCGGGTGGGGCGTCGATAAGCGAGCTCAACATGCGCAACGCACTCATGCGGCAGCTGCCGTGGCCCGAGGCCGCGAAGCTGGACGAGCTGGCGCCGGAGCGGCTGCCGATCGGCAGGATCGATTACTCGACGGGGCGACCGCTCGTGCGGGTGAAGCTGCAGCTGGCGTTCGGGCTGGCGGACTCGCCGGTGATCGCGGGGCGCAAACTTCTCTTCCATCTGCTGTCGCCGGCCGGGCGGGAGCTGGCCGTCACCGACGACCTCCGCAGCTTCTGGGACGGCCCGTATCAGGACGTGCGCAAGGAGATGCGCGGCCGCTACCCCAAGCACCCGTGGCCGGAGGACCCGTGGAGCGCGACGCCGACTGCGCGCACAAAAAAGCACCAAAACTAACAGATTTCGGGGCTCGCCGGGTAACTTATTCGCCATGACTACCCGCGCCCACACTGTAACTATGTGGACTTTGGTCTCCCTGATCATCGGCTCCACCATCGGCTCCGGCATCTTTGCCCTGCCGCAAAACATCGGCTCGGTGGCCAGCCCCGGGGCGATGCTGATCGGCTGGGTGATCGCCGGCGTGGGCATGCTCTCTGTCGCGTTTGTGTTCCAGATCCTGGCGCGTCGCAAGCCGCACCTGGACTCCGGCGTGTACTCCTACGTGCGCGCGGGCCTGGGCGACTTCATCGGCTTTACCAGCGGGTTAGGGTACTGGCTGGGCTCCGTGATGGCGCAGGTGGGCTACGCCACCCTGTTCTTCTCCACCATCGGCTACTACGTGCCCGCGTTTAAAAACGACTGGGTGCTGGCCGGCGCGGTGACCGTCCTGACCTGGACGATCTTTGCCATGCTCACGCGCGGGGTGAAGCAGGCCGCGGTGATGAACGTGATCACCACGGTGGCCAAGCTGGTGCCGATTTTGTGCTTCGTGGTCCTCGTCGCCTTCCTCGGCTTTTCCTGGGACAAATTCACGTTGGACTTTTGGGGCGAAAGTTCTTCGATCCCGTTTTCCCAGCAGCTGCAGGGCATCATGCTGTACACGGTGTGGGTGTTCATCGGTATCGAGGGCGCCTCGGTGTACTCCAAGCAGGCGCGCACGCGCACGGACGTCGGCCGCGCCACCATCATCGGCTTCCTCTCCGTCCTCCTGCTGCTGGTCGCGGTGTCGACGCTGTCCTACGGCGTGCTCACCCAGCCGGAGCTGGCGGCGCTGCCGGAAAACTCGATGGGCGCGGTCCTCGAGGCGGTCGTCGGCCCCTGGGGCGGCGTGTTCATCTCCATCGGCCTGTGTCTGTCGGTGCTCGGCGCCTACGTGTCGTGGCAGATGCTGTGCGCGGAGCCGATCGTGCTCATGGCCAACGACGGCCTGCTGCCCAAGGCCCTGGGCAAGACGAACAACGAGGGCTCCCCGTTCCGCGCGCAGCTCATCTCCACGGTGGTGATCCAGCTCTTTGTCATCATCTTCTTTGCCAACGAGGCCTCCTATAACGCGATGGTGCAGCTGGCCACCATCATGTACCTGCTGCCGTACATCTTCTCCTCGCTGTACCTGATCCTGCTGGCCTCGCGCGGCAAGGGCCTGAGCCACCCGCACGCGGGCGAGCGTTTCGACGACTCCGGGCCGGCCACCACCCGCGCGGACGACCGCCGCAGCCTCATCATCGGCGTGGTCGGGTTCGTCTACTCGCTGTGGCTCGTCTACGCCGCGGACCCGGTCTACGTGCTGCTGGGCGCGCTCGCGGTCCTGCCGTGCATCGTGCCGTACGTGTGGACGCGCCTGCACAACAAGGAGCGCCTGTTCAATGCGTTCGAGTGGGTCGTCGTCGCCATCGTTGTCGTCGGCGCCACGTTCGCGGTGCTCAGGCTTATCGACGGCACACTCACCCTCAGCTAACGCCAATCACCGGCCACAACACCTCGGTGATGCGCTTGGCCTGCAGCTTCGCGCTGCCCACGTTAAAAGTGGAGCGCAGAATCACGGCACCGACGACCATTGCGCCGACGACGCCCGGGTCGGCCTCGGGGCGCAGGGTGCCCTTCGTCTGGGCGTCCTCGATGTCCTCGATGAACCTGTCGTAGAACGCCTCTTCGAAGCGCTCGCGCCACGCGACCACGAGCGGGTCGGCAGAGGCGATGAGCGAGCCGAAGACGCGGGTGCCCACATTGTCCTCGATGAAGGAACCGAGCTCCGTGATGTACTCGCGGAACGCCTCCTTGGTCAGCGCGTCATCCTCGGAGTAGTAGTCCACGATGTTGGGGATGGAGATGGCGATGTTGTCCAGCGCGTCGACCAGCATCTCTTTGCGGTCCGCGTAGCGACGGTAGATGGTCGTTTTGGCCACACCGGAATCGGCGACGACCGCGTCGATGGAGGTTGCGCTAAACCCCTCGCGCTGCGCGATGCGGAGCACGGATGCGTAGATCCGCTCCTCGGTGGTGAGCTTCTTGGCGGAACCGTTTCCTTTTGCGTCACGATCAATGTGTGCCATACGTCAATATTCTGGCATATCCCTAGGAGCGCGTCAGCAGTTCCTGCCACCCGAGGCGCAGGCAGAGCACCACAACGAGCACCAAAAGCGCGATACGCACGAGTTTTGAACCGCCGCTCAATACGGTCCTTGCCCCCAGTTGGGCGCCCACCACGTTCGCCGCAGCAAGCACGAGCGCTAACTTCCACTCAACAAAGCCGCCCGCGATGAACACGGCGAGCGCCCCGGTGTTCGTCGCGGTGTTGATCACCTTCGCCATCGCGGCGGACTGCAGGAACGACTGGGTGAACACGGCCGTAAACCCCATGATGAGGAACATGCCGGTGCCGGGGCCAAAGATGCCGTCGTAGAAGCCGACCGCGGCCGCGATGGCCAGCCCGATGAGCGCGCGCCGCCGGGTGATCAGCCGGTTTCCCTCCGCCCCGAACTCGGGCTTAAGCGTGATGAAGACACCCACGGCCAGCAGCAGGGCGATGATCGCGGGGCGGATGACGGAGTCGCTGATCAGGGCGACCGCCAGGGCCCCGCCTGCCGACGCACACCCCGCCGCCACCGCGTACCCCCAGGTCACCCGCGGGACGCCAACCTTGCGCACCAGCGTCGCCGCGGCGGAGGCGGTGCCGGTCACCGCCGCGACCTTGTTGGTGGCCAGCACGCTCGCCGCCGGCATTCCGGTCGCGGACATGAGGACTGGGATGAGGACGAGTCCGCCCCCACCGACGACGGCGTCGATCCACCCGGCGGCCGCCGACGCCATCGCGAGCAGGAGAAGTGTGCCCATGGCAGTAAACGCTACTATGAGGTCCTATGCAGCGTTGGATGTTTGTGGCCCCGGCTTCGGTGTTGCTGGGCTGGGTGCTCTCCGCGCTCCATGTGCCCGCAGCCTGGATCCTCGGCGCCATCATCGCCTCCGGCGCCGCGGCGCTGATCACCGGCAGCGACCTGCCGCTGGATGACCGCGTGTTCCGGCTCGCCCGCGGTGCAGTCGGCGTGATGGCGGCGTTGCCGCTGGTGGGCATCCCGCCGAGGGAGCTGCTACCTTTTCTCCTTCCTGGCATCGCCGCCGCCGCGTTCGTGATCGTGCTGGCGTTCGCCGGCGGCTTCGTGCTGGCTAACCACGGTGTGTCGCGGGAGACCGGGGTGCTGTCATTGCTGGCGGGTGGGGCGTCGTTAATGCCCGCGATTGCGAAGGACGTCGGGGCCGACGTGCGCTACGTGACCCTCACGCAGTACCTCCGCCTGCTCGTGGTCTCTATGACTCTGCCGCTGGTGGCGGGGCTGCTCAGCGCACCGCAGACGCACGCCCCGGAGGAAACGGACCCGTACTGGTGGATGTGGCTGCTCGTGCCGGCGATCGTGCTGGTGGGCCAGCCGCTGGGCAAGCTGTTGCGCCTGCCCAACTCCAGCGTGTTCGGCCCGATGCTGCTCACCGCGCTCCTCGGTTCGCTCACCCCGTTCCAGATCATCCCGCCGCAGCCGCTCATGGTGGGGGCGTTCCTCTGCCTCGGCTGGATGTGCGGCGGCGGGCTCTCCGTGCCGGCGCTGCGGCAGTTCAGCCGGCTGCTGCCGGCCACGCTCGCCTACATCGTGCTGCTCATGGCGGCGTGCGCGGCGTCCGGCTGGGTGATGTCCAAGTGGCTCGGGCTCTCGCTCTACGAGGGCTACCTGGCCACCACGCCGGGCGCGCTGGAGACCGCGCTCGCGCTGTCCGCGGAGGGCGGCGCGGGCCCGGCGGTGGTGTCGCTGCAGATCATCCGGCTGGTGTGCATCCTCATCGTCGCCGGCTACCTGCCCAACCTGCTGCGGAAGCTTTCGCGCTAGTGGTTGAGCACCTCGTGGGCGAGCATGTCCATGGGCATTGACCCGAGGCCGAGCGCCTTGGTGTGGAACTGGGCGGCAGTCATTCCCTGGGCCAGCGCGCGTTCGCGCAGCGTGCACCAGTCGCGGTAGCCGATGGCGTACGACGGCGCCTGCCCCGGCCACCCCATGTAGCGGTCCAGCTCGAACGAGATGCGCGTCTCCGGCATGGCGCAGTTGTCGCGCAGGAACGCCTTCGCGTACTGGGCGTCCCAGGTGCCGCTGCCGTCCGGCGAGAGCTTCCTCAGGTGGACGCCGATGTCCACCATCACGCGGGCCAGGCGCAGGCGCCGCGAGTCCAGCAGCCCCATCAGGTAGCCGGGGTCCTCGAACCAGCCGAAGTTCTCCATGAGGTGCTCGGCATAGAGCGCCCACCCCTCGCCGTGCGCGGAGTTGAAGCACACGGAGCGCCGCCACAGGTTGAGCTCGTTGCGGTTGAGCAGCGCAGCGCCGTGCTGCAGGTGGTGGCCGGGGATGCCCTCGTGGAACACGGTGGACAGCTCCTGCCAGGTGTGGAAGGTCTCCTGCCCCTCCGGCACGGACCACCACATGGTGCCGGGGCGCAGCATGTCGTCGCTCGGCGGGGTGTAGAAGACGCCACCGGACCCGGCCCGGTCGATCGCGGTCTGGACGCCTGGCATGTCCTCCGGGATGTCGAGCTCGCTGCCGGCGAAGCACTCGACGACCTCCGCGTTCACCTTGTCCAGCCACTCCAGCAGCGCGTCGGTGCCGTGCAGCGTGTACCGGTCATCCTCGTTGAGGCGCCGGTACGCCGCCGGCACGCTCGTCTCCGCGCCGTACAGCTGTCGCGCCAGGGCTTGTTGCTTATCGACGGTCACCCGCAACTCGTCTTCCGCCCACGCGTACGCCTCATCGAGGTCCACTTCGCAGCCCAAGAAGTACTCGGAGAACAGCTCGTAGCGGTCGCGGCCCACCCCGTCCTCGTGGTTGGCCTGCGGCGACAGCTCGGTGGAGAGCCAGTCCGCGAACTTGGCAAACGCCTCCTTGGCTTCCTCCACCACCTTCGACTCCGGCGGCAGTCCCAGGTAGTCCAGGGTTGAGCCGGACTCACCGAGCGTCTCGCACTGGTTGATCACCGCGTCGATCTGGCGGTGCGACGCCACGTTGCCGGTGTTCGCCGCCTCGGAGAGGGATTCGGTGTAGCCGCACAGCGCGTCGGGCACCTTGCTCAGGCGGGCCGCGACGTTGTCAAAGTCCTCCTCCGTCACCTTGGGCATGAGCAGGAAGGAGTCGCGGATCGTCTGGACGGGCGACTCGATGTTGTTCAGCCGGCGCAGGAACTCGCCCTGGTGGTGCAGCTCCAGGTGGTAGGCCAGCCGGTCGCGCAGGATCGTGGCGGTGAGGCTGTCCACCTCGTCGAAGTCATCCTCGTCGTCGGAGGCGTCAGTGGAGTCATTGAGCGCGTCGACGTCCGCGATGAGGTCGCGGATGCGATCCGCCGTCGCGTCCCAGTACTCGGGGCTGAAGTCCTGGAGGTCGGCGTCGAAGCCTTCGAGCCCGATCTGCGTGCCCAGGGTGGGCGTGAGCTGGGCGTAGTCGTAGACGAAGTCCTCACACGTGGCGTCGAGAAGCGATGGCTCTCGGCCAGGCATCGCACCTGGCGCGTGCTCGGGTGTGGGCTCGGTCGGGAGAACTGACGTCATGATTGGGGATTCTAACCCACCTGCGAATTTTCCTGCGATCGGAAATCTTTTGAACCAAGCTGTCTGTCCTGCTCAGAGCACACGTTTTCATATGGTGAGACGGCATTTTTCGGCCATTTTTAGGGCGACGACTGGACAAAGCAGTCTGCCAGTGAGTAAATATATTCACATGACTTGCACAACATTGCCGTTCACTCGCCCGACGACCCCCGCGGCGAAGTGTCTCCACCTCATTCGCCTGCAGGACCTCACGTCCCGCAGTGAACTCGTGCAAGCCACCGGGCTCTCCCAGCCGACCGTCACGCGCGCCATCGCCGCGCTCACGGAGGCCGGGCTGGTCAACGAGCGAACCGACCTCACCCGCTCCACCGGGCGCGGTCGGCCGACGATCCCCCTGGAGCTCGCCGAGCCCGACCCCATCTACGGCGGCATCGCCGTGGGCACCGACTTCACCTACGTCGCCGTCTTCGACCTGCGCGGTCGCACCCTGCGCTGCGTCGACCTCGAGCTGCCCGTCGCCAGCATGACGCCCGACGACGTCATCCAGCACCTCATGGCGGCACTCAACCGCCTCACCGCGGGCATGCAGCGGCGCCTCGCCGCCCTCGGCGTGACCACGTCGGGCACCGTGACGGAGGACGGCACCGTCATCGCCGTGAACCTGGGCTGGGACGGCGTGGACCTCGCCGGGCAGTTGCGGGAGCAGTTTTCTGTGCCGGTTGAGGTGACGTCGATTAGCGCTGCGATCATCGGCTCCGAGATGCAGTCGAACCTGGACCTTGGCGACGGGCCGATCATGGCGCTGTTCGCGGACGACTCGATCGGCTGCGCGGTGTCCACCGGCGACGGCGTGCAGCCGATCCGCGTGAAGCGGCACGAGCTGACCACGCGCGGCCTGCTCGAGCGTATTCACAAGCCGGGGCTTGCCACGCTGCTCGACGCCGTCCAGGATTCCAGCCCCGACACCCGCACCGCGCTGGACGAACGCGCCCGCGACCTGGGCAGCCTGGTGGCCAAGCTCAGCACCGAGCACGCGCCGTCCACGGTGGTCATCGCGGGGAGCGCGTTTATCGACGACCCCCACGCCCCCGCTCCTTTCGCCCGCACCGTGCGCGCCGAAATGGAGCAGGCGCCCGAGCTGCGCATGATCCCCACCCACGCTGAGGTGGTGCGCGACATCGCCCGCGCCGCGGCGCTAGACCTCGTGCTCCGCGAGCCCCTCACGGTAGCGGCGAGCTAGCTCCACGTAGCCCGCGGCGTGGCGCACCCGCTGTTCGCGGGTTTCCGCGTCCAGCTGCTTGCGCACCTTCGCTGGCACCCCGGCCGCAACGGAAAATGGCGGGACGACCTGCCCCTCCAGGACCACCGCCCCGCCGCCGACGATGCTGCCCTCGCCCACGCGCGCGCCGGAGAGCACCGTCGCGCTCATCCCGATCAGGCAGGCCGGCTCCACGGTGCAGCCGTGGACCATTGCCATGTGCCCAACCGTGACGTCCTCCCCGAGGACGGTCGTGCTTCCCGTCTCCACGTGGATGACCGAGCCGTCCTGGACGTTGGAGCGCGCCCCGATCTCGATAGCGCCGACGTCGCCACGCAGCACCGCGCCCGGCCAGATATTGACGTCCTCGGCGATAGTGACGTCGCCGATGATGGTGGCCCCGGGGGCGATGTAGGCGCTGGGGTGGATGCGCGGGGTCTTCCCCTCGAACGAGTAGATACTGGACATTGGTGCTCCTCACTGTGTTGGGTGTGCCCTCCGAGCGTAGTCAAAACGCCCAGGTAGACCGTCCTGTCTGTCTGTTGAGCGAATTAATTTTTAGGCGACACGCTGCTACTCTGCGTTGAGTAAGTACAGACCTGTATAGATTCTTTCAACGCATTGGAGCGCGCATGTCTCTTCCAAAGTGGGCGACCGGATTTGGCGCCCAAGTGATTTACGGCCTGATTATCGGCCTCATCCTCGGCTTCATCGCCGCAGGTAGCGACGTCGAGTGGCTCTCCGGGCTGCTCGACTGGGTCGGCGGCACCTACGTCCAGCTGCTCAAGCTGCTCATCCCGCCGCTGGTGTTCACCGCCGTGGTGACCTCGATTGCCAACCTTCGCCAGGTCTCCAACGCGGCCCGCCTGGCCGTGCAAACGCTGGTGTGGTTCGCCATCACCGCGTTCTTCTCCGTCATCATCGGCATCGTCGTCGGCGCCGTGCTCAAGCCCGGCGCGAACTCCACCGTGGACGCGGCCGAGGCCGCCGAGCCGTCGACCACCGGCTCCTGGATGGGCTTCCTGGATTCCGTCGTCCCGTCGAACTTCCTTGGCCTGACCGCCAAGGTCACCGAGTCGGGCGCGTCGGTGAACTTCAACGTGCTGCAGATCCTCGTGGTCTCCCTGCTCATCGGCGTCGCCGCGGTGAAGGCGGGCAAGTCCGCCGAACCGTTTATTAAGTTTTCCGAGTCGCTGCTCAAGGTGGTTCAGGTCGTGCTGTGGTGGGTCATCCGCCTCGCTCCGATCGGCACTGCGGCCCTGATCGGCAACGCAGTCGCCACCTACGGCTGGGAGGCCCTGAGCAACCTGGGCCAGTTCGTCCTGGCCATCTACATCGGCCTCGCCCTGGTCATCTTCGTGCTCTACCCGATCGTGCTGGCCGCGAACAAGATCAACGTGGTCGAGTTTTTCCAGCGCGTCTGGCCCGTCACCGCACTGGGCTTTGTCACCCGCTCCTCCATGGGCGTGATGCCGGTGAACCAGCGCACCGTCGAGCAGTCCATGGGCGTGCCCTCCGAGTACGCGTCCTTTGCCATGCCGCTGGGCGCGGCGACCAAGATGGACGGCTGCGCCTCTGTCTACCCCGCAATCGCCGCCCTGTTCGTCGCGCAGTTCTACGGCGTCGACCTGGGAATGATGGACTACCTGCTCATCGTCATCGTCTCCGTGCTGGGTTCCGCGGCCACCGCGGGCACCACCGGCGCGACCGTCATGCTGACGCTCACCCTTTCCACCCTCGGCCTGCCGCTGGCGGGCGTCGGCCTGCTGCTGGCCATCGAGCCGATCATCGACATGGGCCGCACCGCCGTCAACGTCACCGGCCAGGCCGTCGTGGCCGCCGTGGTGTCCACGCGCGAGAAGATCCTGGACAAGGACGTCTGGGACGCGGGCAAGGAGGCCGGAAAAGGCATCCCAGCCTCGGTCAACTAACTTTTCGGCGAAAAATTGATAACGCTCTAGCGTGGCAAAATGCCGGCGGGCAGCACGTCACCAGCGACTGCCGCGGCGGCACCGCCGGCAGCTGCCAGAATCGCTAGAACGATGCCAACAATGGCACCAGTGCTCAGGCTCGAGCCTTTGTCCTGCTGAGCATTCGGCTTCGCAGGTTTTTCAACGGTTTTCGTTACCGTAGTGGCGGGGGCCGTAACAGTCACAGTCGGCGCTTGCTTTTCCGCGGCTTCCGTAATCACCGGTGCCGGCTGACTCACAGTTTCCGTAGCGGTCTCAGTAACCGTCACAGCGGCCATCTCCGTCTTTGCCGCCGGAGCTGCCGGGGTCACCGTCGTCGTTACAGGTGCCGGGGTCACCGTCGTCGTCACCGGTACCGGGGTCACCGTCGTCGTCACCGGCGCCGGGGTCACCGTCGTCGTAATCACCTTTGTCGTCGGAGCTGCCACAGGTGCTGGGGTCACCGTCTTTGTCACAGTCTTCGTCACCGGAGCAGTAGTCTGCTGCGTCGACGACTTCGGAGCTGCTGGACTGTCAGCCACTAGCGAGGCAAGCGGGTGGATCGGGAAGTCCCCAGTGACTATTTCAGAGCTACCGTCAGTGTAGTTCACGCGGACTTTTACCGGAACATTGAAAGCCGCAGGGTAGATCTTCTTCTTCTCGAGGGTGATGTTGATGTACTCACGGAATCCATTGAGGGTTTCCACTCGATACGTCACCGGATACGGTGAATCGAACTCAAGGATTTCCATATCCAGGAACTCGGGGCCCTCATCGGACAAGAAAAACGACAGCTCCTCAGTTGGACCAGCTTCCAAAGCCCCGATCGGAGTGATGCTCGGCTCGTACAAGTCCGCTGCCGTTATCTCCTGCGCCGTGAGGCCCACGGGGTTGACGAGCGCCGACATAGCCACCGAGGCCGCGACTACCAGCGCGGTCGCTTTCTTCTTCAAAGTGTTCTCCTTACAGACGGGAAACGAAAACCGTCTGAAGTATATACACCCCTTGAGTGTTGGCTGCCCGTTTTATTCACACTTGCTGTGCGTCCATTATCTGTCAGCTGCCAGAATGGAATTTACCCCTACTTCGGCAGCACGTCCGGCAGGTACTGCTTCACAAAGGAGTAGATGCCGGCCAGGACGCCGATGATGGCGAAGATGATGCCGATGATCTTCTCGGTTTCGGAACCACCGCCGAGCGACACAGTGCCCTGAGTGCCCTGCCCCCTGCTCGGGGTGCTCTTCTTCGGCAACGGAACCGCCTTCGTCGACGGCGTCTCGCCGTTGTTCGCCGGGCGCGCCAGCGCCTCGGTGCGCGCGCCCTCGGGGAACGCGGTCACGCCGGAGGCCTTGCCCGCGGCTTCCCACGCGCTAGCGGTGCCCTCGGCCGTACGCACCGACGCCACGCCGAACCACGTGCGGTCCGGGTTAATCAGGTTGTAGAGGTGGCCGTTGGCGTTGTTGAACTGGCCATTCGAGTCGTAGAGGGCGTCCAGCTCGTCGTAGCCCCAGCCGCGCATGGCTTTCGCCATGTCTTCTTCGCCGGAGAGGTTCTCGCCGAACGGCTGCTCGCCCTGAATCGTCGCGGTCCACAGCGAACCACACTCGTTGCTGCACGTTCCGTTGTACGGGCGTGTGTGGTCGATCCCGCCGGCCTCTTCCAGCGCGCGCTGCAGGGCGATGAGCGCGTAGCCGTGGTCGATCCTCACGTCGTTGACGTAGGCTTCCTTCGTCTTCAGACCGTTCACCTTCGCCGCGTACTGCAGGGTCTCGCCGTTGAACGGCACGTTGCGGTCCCACATGTCGGCGCGCAGCTCGCGCACCTTCTGCAGGGCGATCTCGTTGTCGCGGGTGAGGTCAAACTTCGCCTCAAAAGTGACGACCTGGTCGGCGAGCTGGTTCAGCTCCACGCCGGTAACCGGAGCGGGGTCGGCGGAAGCGGCGGGCGCGACGGCAAGGGCGGTCGCGGCGCATGCTGCGATTGCGAGGGAACGAAAACGCATGTCAGGGGCCTTTCAGCAAGTTTTCGGGCAAAAGTTACCCCTTCACCCTACAACTCCTAGAGATCCAGCTCGTCCAGAATTGCGTCCATCGCGTCGGCGACCCCGGTGCGCCACAGCGTCGTGGCCTTCGGGTCGGCGCGCCCCGGCCCGCCGTTGACCACCGCGACGGGCTTTCCCTGTTTGCGGGCGTCCAGGACGAATCGGTACCCGCTCATCACAGCCAGCGACGTGCCCAGCGCCAGGACCGAAGCGGACTCGTCCAGCCACGCCCGGGCTGCTTGTCTGCGCCCCGTCGGCACATTCTCGCCGAAGTACACCACGTCCGGCTTCAGCCGTTGGCCGCCGCACGCGGGGCAGGCGATCATGTGGAACCGCTCCACGTCGCTGGCGCGCAGCTCCACGTCGCCG
The DNA here is from genome assembly GCF_002285125.1 of Corynebacterium gottingense. Classification (NCBI taxonomy): domain Bacteria; kingdom Bacillati; phylum Actinomycetota; class Actinomycetes; order Mycobacteriales; family Corynebacteriaceae; genus Corynebacterium; species Corynebacterium gottingense. Next base: position 41,542 of record NZ_NSGN01000010.1, on the reverse strand, counting down.
TCCGGGTTGATCATGTTGCCGGTGACTTCCACGGAATTGAAAAAGTTGGGGTTGGCGTGGGTGAGCATGGCGTCGATAAGCGAACGAGCGTGGCGCGCCCCGCAGTCCAGGCACACGACGTGCTCCATATCCCCGTGCAGGGCGATGACGTCGTGGGAGCCGGCGGCGAGGTGGAGGCCGTCGACATTCTGGGTGACAATACCGGTGAGCAACCCGGCGCGCTCGAACTCGACCAGGGCGAAGTGGGTGCGGTTGGGCGCGGCGGCGCGCATGAATTGCATGCCCACGAAGGCGCGCGCCCAGTAGCGGTGGACCTGGGCGGGCGAGTGCGCGAACTCCTGGTACGTCATCGGGCGGCCCTTGGTCAGGCGGCCGCCGGCGCTGCGGTAGTCGGGGATGCCGGAATCGGTGGACACGCCCGCGCCGGTGATGACCAGGACGTTGCCGCGGCGCAGCTGCGCGACGACGCGCTCGAGCGCGAGGTCCGGGTCGGTGGGCGCGGTGGTTTCGTGGACGACTCGCTCGATGGAGCGCACGGCGCTGCGGTGCGCCATCTGCACGGCCGGATCGTCGAAGGAGCTCAACGGAATGGGAGCTCTCCGATCGTGCGGCGCAGCTTGCGGGTGCGCAGGCGCTGCGGGTTCTTGGCCAGCTTCTCCATCGCGCGCACCGCGCACATCACGTGCGCCTCCTTGGAATTGGAATAGAAGGTCTGGGCGGCCGCGGGCAGCTTCGGCACCGCGTGCAGCGGCAGGTCGGAGACCGCGAGCAGCGCACCGTAGGGCACGCGGTAGCGGTAGCCGTTTGCCGCGATGGTGCAGGACTCCATGTCCACGGCCGCCGCGGTGGAGCCGCGCAGCCACTCCCACAGGTCGCGCGGCGCCTTCCATTCCCAGTTGCGGTCGCTGGTGGAAAGGACGGTGCCGGTGCGCATGAGCGAGGTGTCGTCGCCGTAGATCTTCGCCACCGCCTTCTCCAGGGTGCGCTGGATCTCCGGAACGGCGGGGATGGGCGAGTCGGGACGGATGTGCTCGTCAAGCACGTTGTCTTTGCGCTCGTAGGCGTTGCCCAGGATGAGGTCGCCGATGCGCATGCGCGCGTCCATGCCGGCGCAGTGGCCGATCATGATCCACGCTTCGGGGCGCAGCACCGCCAGCGAGTCCGTAATTGTTTTTGCGTTCGACGGGCCGACGCCGATGTTGATCATGGTGATGCCGTCGCCGTCCTCGGTGACCAGGTCGTAGCGCGGCATCTGGAACTTCGAGCCCAGCTCCAGGTTCTCCACCGCCACCGTGTCGGAGATGGTCTCGCCGCTGGGCAGCACGAGGCGCGTGTAGCGCGAGCCCTCGCGCGCCAGCTCCGCGACGCCGAAGCGCACAAACTCGGTGACGTGCATGGCGTAGTTGGTAAACAGGATGAATTTCTGCAGCGACTCCACCTGGATGCCTGTGTAGTGTTCCAGCCGGGCCAGCGCGAGGTCGAAGCGCTGCGGACCGAAGTGGAAGAGGGGCTTCTCTTCGCCGTGGAAGGCGTCCCAGTGGCCGTCGATAATTGCGTCGTGCACCTCGTCAAGGGTGGGGCGAGGCACGAACACTGCGTTCTCCGTGTTCGCGGGGCGCGGGCCGGTGCCGCGGATGTACTCGGGCGGGATGCGGGTCTCCGAGTAGCCGACGCGGATCTCGCACTCGTAGTTGGCGGTCAGCGCCTCGAGCTGCGAGCGCAGGTACGGCGCCATGAGGTCGGGCCGCGACAGCACCGCCGAGTAGGTGCCGGCCTCGTCGACGTAGCCGAAGGGCTCGGAGCGGTCCACTGGCACCCATTGCCCGATCTCCACGGAGAGCTTGGGGTAGTACACGTCCTTGTAGCGCGCGTAGTCGCCGCTGGTGAGCGCGTCTCGCGCGAGCTCACACGATGCGGTGTAGAGCTCAATGAGCTTCTCGACGGCCACGTGCGCACTCTCGACTCTGTCCATAGCGCCTAGACTACTGGCTTATGGGATTTTCAGACGTGGTCCGCTGGGCGGAGCACCGCATCAATAACGCGGACGTGAAAGCGAAGGCCCGCCGGGGCTGGGCGCCACAGGTCACGGGTTTTACCGGCTACGGCAACTCCGAGCGCGCCCGCGTGCTTGGGCGCGTGCTCATGGCGGACCCGGAGCGGGAACCGAAAACGGAGGTGGAGCGCGGCTACCGCCAGTTCTTCACCACCCAGGTGCCCGACATCGAGGTCACCGTGACGCTGGGCGCGCAGACAGTGACTGCGCAGACGAACGGCAACGGCTACCTCGAGGTCCTCATCCTGGACCACGGGCTGGAGCCCGGCTGGCACACCGCCACGGTGCGCACACCGCTGAGCGCGGAACCGAGCGAAGCGCAGGTGCAGATCATTTCGGACGACGTCACCCACGGCCTGATCTCCGATGTGGATGACACGATCATGGTGACCATGCTGCCGCGCGCCATGCTCGCCGCCTGGAACTCGTGGGTGAAAAAGACGAACACCCGCCAGCCGATCGCGGGCATGGACGACTTCTACGGCGCCGTCCTCGGCCCCGACGAGCCCACCTTCTACGTCTCTACGGGCGCCTGGAACACCTACGACACGCTCACCGACTTCATCGCGCGCGAGAAGCTGCCGCGCGGCCCGCTGCTGCTCACGGACTGGGGCCCCACCCCGACCGGCCTGTTCCGCAGCGGCAAGGAGCACAAGCGGGTGGCGCTGCGCAACCTCATCGTGGACTTCCCCAACATCCGCTGGACGCTGGTGGGCGACGACGGCCAGCACGACCCGATGCTCTACTCCGACCTGGTGCAGGAGCACCCCGACCGCGTGCGGCTCGTGGCCATCCGCGAGCTCAGCCGCTCCGAGCACATGCTGGCCCACGGCACCACCACCACGATCTCGCAGCCGGGCAACTACCGCACCATCAAGTCGATCCACGGCCACACCGGCTTTGACTTGCTCGAGGAATACCGGCACCTGTGAGCCGCAAACCGTTCGCCCTCGCCTTCGCCGGCGTCGTGATCCTGCTGGTCGCGGCGTCGTTCGTGCGCATCGCGCACACCCCCGCCGAGCCCGACTCGGACGCGCTCTCGCGCCGACTCACCGAGGTGGACGACACCGTCGGCGTCGACCCCGACTGGCTCGAGGCGGAGGTGGAAAGGATCGAGGCGGACACGGACACGAGCATGGGCATCGTGCTTATCGACGACGATGACGCCGCCGTCACCGCAGGCGACGTCACCAGCCTCGCGGCGTGGTCCACGATCAAGGTGCCGGTCGCAATGGCCGCCACGGAACACTGCGACGCGAGCGAGGAAGTGCTGGACACCCTCATCACCTCCACGATCGAGGTCTCCGACAACGGGTCGGCGGACCAGCTCTGGATGTGCCTGGCGGCCGCGGGCGGCGCGAAGAAGCTGGTCGCCGACGAGCTGGCCAAGGCGGGCGCGACGGCCACGCTCGAGGAGGCCTGGGGCACGAGCGAGTGGTCGCTGAACTCCCAGGCCCGCTACGCCCACTACCTCGCGGAACTTTCCGACCGGAAGCCCGACAACGCGGTCCTGGACAAGATGGTGCACGTGGATAAGTCGCAGTCCTGGGGCCTCGGCGCCCTGGGCATCCCGTTCAAGGGCGGGTGGAGCGACGACACCGACGGCTCCTGGCAGTCGCGGCAGCTGGGCTTCGGGCAGTTCGCCGACAAGCGCTACGGTGTCTCCATGGCCGCGATCAGCGAGGACGGCTCCTTCGAGGACACCACCGACGCGCTGGACGAGCTCGCCGAGGCACTCGCCAGCGTTAGCCCCGCTTCCGAGTAAGCAGCTGCCCCATCAGGTCGTGCACCCGGTCGACGCGCGCGGCGGTCACGCCGACGTCGATCTCGTCGCGGTACGCGGTGACGAAGAGGTGCTGGGTGCCCGCCACGATGAACATCGCTGCATCATCGATGACCTCGTCGGTGGCCTGGATGCCGCCGCGCTCCAGCGACTTCCACAGGTTCGCACGGATCGGCGGGAACATGAGCTCGCAGATCATCTGGTTGAGTTTGCCGTGCACGGGCGAGTCGATGAGGTGGCGGATCATGCACTCGTGCGGCTCGAGCACCTCGGCGAGCTTGTGCACCTGCGCGGAGTAGTCGGTGTCGCCGTCGAAGTTGTAGGCAAAGTCGCGGTACGCCGGCCCAAGGACCGCTTCGCCCGCGGCGATGACCACGCTATCGCGGTCCTGGAAGTGCTCGTAGAACACCTGGCGGCTCACCTGCGCCGCCTTCACGATGCCGGAGACGGAAAGGTCTTCCACCTTGTGGTCAACCAGCAACGCGATGGTGGCGGAGATCAACGCCTCGCGGGTGCGTACCGCGCGGGGGTCGGAGCTCGATTCACGACGTGCCATAACAATTCATCTTCCTTCGGAGCTAGCTGCCCACGATCGACGCGCGCAAGAGTCCAAGCACGCTATTGGCGCGCTTCGCCGCGTCTTCTGCCGAATCCGCCTCGCGCACCGAGGCGACCAGGAGGCGGAAGGCGCCGGCGCGGAGGAAGTCCTCCACGCCTTCCAGCAGGCTCGGCTCGAGCTCGCCCTGGCGCTCCAGGATCGCGTCCACCACCCCGCGCAGCATCGGCTGCTCCGGGGTAGTAAAGAGCTTGAGGGTGTAGGTGAGCGCCGGGCCGCCGACGACGTTGAGCAGCAGGTCGCGCTCCTTGTACATGCCGGCCACGAGACCCTCGATGGCCTGTTCCGGGTCGCCGGTGCGCTCGTAGGTCTTCACGTATTCCTGAAGCAGCGGCCGAAACGTGCGCTCCATGAGCGCGCCGACGACGGCGTCGCGGCCGTCGAAATGCTCGTAGAACACCTGCCGGCTCATGCCCGCCAGGCCCACGATCGCGGACACCGTGATGTCCTCGGTCTTCTTTTCGCGCTGAAGCGTCTCCGCCGCGTCCAGGAAGGCGTTGCGCGTACGAATCGCCCTCGGGTCCATGCTGCCTTCTCTACGGGCCACCGCTTCCACCTCTTCCCGGGTTTCTGCTCGCCTCGCCCTCAGGATCACTCAGGTTCTGATTTAAATTCTCAGCTTTCCTGATTTCTTCAGTGAGGCCAGGTCTCGCGTTATCCTCAAATATTGCGCCGTACCGTGCGGTTCAGCGCTGCTCAATATCGTTCAGTCTTCACATTAGACCGCAACAGATGTAAATTACCGCATCCGCCAAATTTAAGAAAGCTGATTTGTATGACTTTAGCGGACACCACCATTACGCTGCTCAAAGAACTCGTCCAAATTTCTTGCGTGAACGATCTCACCCCCGATTCCGGGCAGGAATCCAAGGCCGCAGACGTCCTCGAGCGCTTCTTCGCGGACGCGCCGAACGTGCGCGTCGAGCGCTTCGAACCCCACCCAGGCCGCACCTCCATCGCGTTTACCATCGAGGGCTCGGACCCCTCCGCCGAGCCGCTCACCCTCCTCGGCCACACCGACGTGGTCCCGGTCGACGAGGCGAAGTGGACCAAGGACCCGTTCGGGGCGCAGATTATCGACGGCCACCTGTACGGCCGCGGCGCCACCGACATGCTCTACATCACCGCCGCGATGGCGGCCACCGTGCGCGACGTGGCCCTGTCCGGCACCCAGCCCACCGGCACCCTCACCTTCGTGGGCTGCGCCGACGAGGAGGCCCGCGGCGGCCTGGGCGTGGGCTGGCTGGCGGAGCACGCACCGGACGCGTTCTCCTGGAAGAACTGCCTGTCCGAGGAAGGCGGCTCCCACCTGCCAGTGCAGGACGGGTCGGATGCGGTGGTCGTCGTTATCGGCGAAAAGGGCGCGGCGCAGCGACGCCTCACCGTGCACGGCGACGCCGGGCACGGCTCCACGCCGCACGGGCGCGAGCTGACCATTGCCAAGATTGGCAAGGTGGCCGAGCGCATCGCCGCCCTGACGCCGGAGGTCAGCTCCGAGGAGCCGTGGCCCGGCTACGTGCGCGCCTGGAAGTTCGACCCCGAGACCGAGCAGGCGCTGCTGCGCGGCGAGGGCTACGAGGCGTTCGGCGAGCTGCAGCGCTACTCGCACGCGATGAGCCACCTCACCGTGGCGCCGACGGTCCTGCGCGCGGGCGGCGCGATCAACGTCCTGCCGTCCGAGGCCTCGATCGAGCTGGACATCCGGCAGCTGCCGGGCCAGAGCCAGGAGGACATCGACGACCTGCTGCGCGAGGCGCTCGGCGACCTGGCCGCTGAAGTGGAGATCACCCACCTCATCACCGAGGACGCCACCGTCTCCCCCACCGAGGGCCCGCTTTACGACGCCATCGTGGACACCTTCGCCGAGTTCTTCCCCGAAGCGGCCGTGGTCCCCACGCTCGCCGCGGGCGGCTCCGACCTGCGCTTTGCCCGCCGCAAGGGCGGCGTGGGCTACGGCTTTGCCATGCACAAGCGCGAGAACACGCTGGGTAAGGTGCTCGACCTCCTGCACAGCCACGACGAGTACGTCGACCTGACCGACGTGGAGCTCACGACGCAGGCCTACCGCAGCCTGATCCGCCGCATGGTGAACGCGTAATTTGCGCGCTCCCCTTTCACATGCGTCACATCCGTGACATACTGGCGGTCATGAAACTCCGCTCCCTTGCCATGACCGCCGCCGTCGCGGGCACGCTCGCCGCGGCCCCGGCCGCCGCCCACGCCGACGCGATTGACGACGCCCTTGCCAAGCTCCCCGCCGGCGAAATCTCTTGCGCCCAGGCCGAGAAGTACTGGACCAACGACGCCGACTACAACGCCAAGGTCCGCCAGGCCCAGACCATCGCCCGCTTTGACAGCCGCGGCCCGCAGATCCTCGACGCCCTCGCCCGCGTAGAGAACGCGGCGAACCGCTGCGGCCTCAAGGGCACCAACGGCGGCACCAGCAACGCTGCGCCGGCGCAACCCGCACAGCCGGCCCAGCCGGCACAGCCCGCGCCGGCCACGCAGCCCGCCCAGCCCGCACCGGCCGCGCAGCAGAACCCCCAGAACGTGATCGTGCTCGCCCCGCAGGGCGCGCCGACCATCGACGTGCCGGTGGCCAACGTCGCGACCGTGCGACTGCCGGACCTGGGCGCGATCGTCCAGCAGCTGCTCGCGCAGTACGCGCAGGGTTCCTCCCTGCCGCGCTAACTCCCCCACTCGTAGAGGACCTCGGCGCCTGCGCGGATGCGCACGCCCGGCGCGGGCTCGAGCCACGCGTCGGTTTGGATCTCCTCGCCGTTTTCGCCACGACTCCGCACGGAGATCGTGGCGTTTTCCTTGTCCAGCACCTCCACGTCGGCGTGGGTGAGCCACTGGTTGCGGCGGCGCACGCCGATCAGCTTCTTGTGTTCCTCGAAGACCCACTGGCCCAGCTCGGAGAGTTCTGCCGGGGAGGCTGGGAGGGGAGGGCGGATGGCGTCGTCAGCCGCGAAGCCCTCGCCGCGCACCCCCTCGAAGCCCTGCTCGTCGCCGTAGTAGATGCTGGGCATGCCGGGCAGGCTCATGAGCAGGGCGAGCGCGACGATCTCCCCGTCCTGGCCCACCTTGGAGGCGATGCGGTCGACGTCGTGGTTGCCAATGAAGATGTTGGGAAGCGTCCGCTTAGCAATGTCGCGGTGGCGGCCCAGCGCGTGGTCGAGCTCCCAGAAGTTGGTGTCTGAGATGGAGGACCAGAGCGCCTTCCACAGCTCGTACTGCGTGACGGAGTCGAGCGTGCCCGCCTCGGCGATCTCGGCGTAGTCGCCGTGGATGACCTCGCCGAGGATGCACACGTCGGGGAACTCCTCGCGTACCCGCCCAAGCACTGTGCGCCAGAACTCGGCGGGCACGGAGTAGGCGACGTCGAGGCGCCAGCCTTGGATGCCGCGGCGCAGCCAGTGCAGCATGATGTCGGTTACCGCGTCCTGGACCCTGGGGTCGTCGTGGTGCAGGGTGGCCAGCTCCTCGTGGCCCTCCCAGTCGGTGCCGCCGGCGAGGCCCTCGGCCACCCACGGGTGGGTGCGCGCGACGTGGTTGAACACGCCGTCGAGCATGACCTGGATGCCGCGCTCGTGGCACGCGGCGACGAAGTGGTCGAAGTCGGCGTCGTCGCCAAGCCTGGCGTCGATGCGGAAGTGGTCGAGCGTGTCGTAGCCGTGCGCGACGGACTCGAAGATGGGGCCGAGGAGGATGCCGTTGCAGCCGAGCTCGATGAGGTAGTCCAGCCACGCCTCGAGGCGGGGAAGGCGGTGCGCGGCATCCTTTGCGTCGCGAATGGGGGCACCCGTCGCGCCAAGGGGGTAGACGTGCCACCAGATGGCGTCTACGAGCTGCTGTTTCACGGTATTTCCCTTTCGTCAGCGGACAACGTTCAGAATTATATTGATATTCAATGCATGTAAAACTTGTGCGTGTGTACGATGTAGCGCATGACAGAACGCCACACGACGCACGCGCCACAGCGGCGCCTGAGCGTGGAGGAGCGGCGCCAGGAAATTCTCGACGCTGCCACGGAGATCTTCTCCACCACGCCCTACAGCGAGGTCCCCACCCAGCGTATCGCCGATCACTGCGGCGTGTCCCAAGGCTTGGTGTTCCACTACTTCGACTCCAAGGCCGGCCTGTACACCGCCTTCCTCGAGCGCACGGCCATCAACCTGCACAACGCCCAGATCGCCGCAGCTGAGGGGCTCGAGTCCTCCGACACCGAGGAAATCGTGCGCCGCGGGCTGGACATCTACCTCAACTACATCGAGACGCACCCGTTCGTGTGGTCCACCGGCAAGCGCGGCGGCGAGGAGCCGATCGAGGCGATCCACCTGCGCATCGAGCGCCACGACACCACCGTGCAGGCGCTGTGCGACTTCCTCGGCCGCAGTGACGACCGCGCGCGCATCGCCGTCTCGGGGCTCATCGGCTTTATCGACGCCATCGCGCTGGACTGGGTCGACGACGGCTGCCCCGCCGAGCAGCGCGAACTGCTCATCAACGTCGCCTCCGCCGCCTTCCTCGCGGCGCTCTAGCGCGCTACCGCTCGCCGCGGCGCCGGATCAGCGGCTCGAGCCGCTCCTGGATGCGCTCCCGCCACGCCTCCACGGCCTCCTTGTAGCCCTCGCCGTGCGGGTGCATGCCTCGGTGGGTAAACGTGACCTGGGTTTCGCCGTCCTCCTGCTCGCTGTCGCTGAGCTCGAAGATGAGCGAGGTGTCGTCCCAGTCGCGGTCCTCCTTGTCCTTGCCCGTGGTCTCGGTGTGCCAGACCAGGCGGTCGCCCACCTCGGACTCCTCGACGCGGAATTCCGCGTACTGGTCGTCGGTGTCGAAGTGGAACTCGCCGCCCTGCTCGGAGGCCGAGCCCTCGATGTAGTCGACGTGCTCGTCCCACCACTCCTGCGGGGCGGAGATCGCCCGGAAGACCTCGGTGCGCGACCCCGGCACGGTGAAGGTAGTGGAGAAGTCCTTGATGGCGGGGACCTTCGTGCCGTCGGAAAACTCGTAGTCCGGCATCGCGCCGTCGGGGTCGTAGATGCGCACGTCCAGGCCGGTGTCGCGCAGGTGGCGCATCCCCTCCTTGATCAGCAGGCGCCCGGCCTTGTTAAAGCTGGTCACGTTGGACACGTCGAGCACCAGCGTGCCGCCCACGATGCGCTCGCTGGCCAGGTCGTGCAGGATGTTCTCCGCGGCGGTGAAGTTGATCATGCCCTGCAGCTCCACCACGGTGCAGTCCTCGCGCCGCTCCACCGACCGAATGCCCGGCGCGGCGTAGAAGTCCGCGCCCATCAGGTTCAGCCCGAGCGAGTCGGACATCTCGCGGAAGATCCGCACCCCGCGCACCGAGTTGCCCTGCTCGTTGAGCCGCGGGCTTAACGACGCCAACCCCAACTGCCCCGGCATCGTCCCGATCAACCCGCCGGCGACGCCGGATTTCGCCGGGATCCCCACGTTGACCATCCACTGCCCCGACCCGTCGTACATGCCGGCCGACGTCATCACCGCCTGCGTGATCCGGCACGAGCCGGCGGACAGGACGCGCTCGCCGGTAATCGGCTGCACGCCGCCGTTGGCCAGGGTCGCCGCCATGGTGGCCAGGTCGCGCACCGTCACCAGCACGGAGCACTGCTGCGTGTACGAGTCGATCGCGTCGTGCGCCTGGTCCTGGACCATGCCGAACTCCCGCAGCAGGTGCGCGATGGCCAGGTTGCGGTGGGCGGTGCCGAGTTCGGACTGGACCAGCGACTCGTCGATACGCAGCTCCCTGCCCGCGAGCCGGGAGAAGTACGCGCGGATCTTCTCTACCCGCTCCTCCACCGAGGACTCGGCGCCGTTGATCATCTGGTTCACCGCGATCGCGCCCGCGTTGATCATCGGATTCGCGGGGCGGTGCGTGCCCTCCTCCAGCGAGATCGCGTTGAACGCCTCGCCCGACGGCTCCACGCCCACGTACTTGTGCACCTCCGCGGCGCCGAGCTCCTCCAGCGCGAGCGCGTACACGAACGGCTTGGAGATCGACTGGATGGTGAACTCGTAGTCGTCATCGCCCACCGAGTACAGGTTTCCCGAGGTCGTGCACAGCGCCACGCCCAGCTTGTCGGGGTCCGCGGCGGCCAGCTCGTCGATGTAGTCGGCGACCTCGCCGCTGTCGTCGTCGCGGACGAGCTCAAGGATGCGGTCAAGGTAGGCAGGCACTGGCGTCGGCATGCGCGCCAGTCTAGAGCCTTTCGCTTATCGACGCTCCCCCATTTCCTTTTTGTCTAGTTTCCTTTACATCGTGGCGTGTTTGGTTTATAGTTTGACGTAGGCGCTTACGAGACACGAAAGGAGCGCTGATGCCAGACACACACGAAAACATGGTCCGCAAATGGCGGCGGTGGCAGGAACTCTCCCAAGCCGACCTCGCCGCACAGGTGGGAGTGTCCCGCCAGACCATCGCCAACATTGAAAAAGGCAACTACTCCCCCTCCGTCCACCTCGCACTCGACATCGCACACACCCTCGGCAAAACCGTCGAAGCCCTCTTCGGCGACGACCAGGAAGGATAACTCCCCATGTTGAAGCAGTACGGCGACAAGAAAGTCGCCCTGGCCAACCAAGGCACCGACGACGAATACCAGCAGCAGATCCTCCACCAGTCCAACACCGTGACCTCGGAGACGCTCATGTACACGACCACATTCATCATGGCGATCCTCGCGTGGGTCCTGCCCGACGGCGCCGCCATCTACTCGCTGCTGGCCTTGCTGCCCGTTACGCTCGCGCAAACCGCCGGCGCGCTGTGGATGCAGAACTACGCCCCGCGGCCCCGCCCGCCCAAGATGTTCACCCTTTCCACCCTGCCCATCTGGATCCTCTTCGCGATCGCCCTCGCCGGCATCGCCTTCACCGACTTCGACGGCGACCGCAGCGGCACCATCGGCATGGTCATCGGCGCGCTCATCGGCGGCGGCGCGGCGGCCATCTTCGCCCCGCGCTTCCAGCGCCGCAAGCGCCGCGACGACGAGGAGCGCCTCGCCACGGACCTCGAGGACTAGTTTTGACGGGTACAGTCGGTGTTAATCGTTCAGCGACACGAAAGGACACCGCATGTACCTGCAGGAAAAGCCGGACCCGAAGCTCAACCACCTCAGCGAGGAGCACGCCGAGATCATCAAGGCCACGCTCCCGCCGGTGGGTGAGAACATCGAGACCATCACGAAGACGTTCTACAACAAGATGTTCACCGCGCACCCGGAGCTCATCGCCAACACCTTCAACCGCGGCAACCAGAAGCAGGGCGCGCAGCAGAAGGCGCTCGCGGCCTCGGTCGCGACCTTCGCCACCCAGCTCGTGGACCCGAACGCGCCGGACCCGGTCATGATGCTGGACCGCATCGCCCACAAGCACGTCTCGCTGGGCATCCGCAAGGACCAGTACCAGATCGTGCACGACAACCTCATGGCCGCGATCGCCGAGGTGCTCGGCGACGCCGTCACCCCCGAAGTCGCCGAAGCCTGGGACGCCGTCTACTGGCTCATGGCCGACGTGCTGATCAAGCACGAGGCAAAGCTCTACGAATCCGACGGCGTGACCGACGGCGACGTCTTCCGCCGCGCCGAGGTCACGGCCAAGGAGCAGCTCACGGACTCCGTCTACGCCTACACGCTCAGCGGCGACTTCACCGCGCCGCGCCCCGGCCAGTACACGTCCGTGGGCGTCACGCTTGACGACGGCGCCCGCCAGCTCCGCCAGTACTCCATCATCGAGGGCGACGAGCACTCCTACCGCATCGCCGTGGAGACCGACGGCGAGGTCTCGACCTTCCTGCGCGACCACGTGGCGGTCGGCGACACCGTCGACGCCACCCTCGCCGCCGGCGACCTGGTCCTCCAGGACAGCAACAACCCGGTCGTGCTCATCTCCAGCGGCATCGGCTCCACCCCGATGGTGGGCATCCTGGGCCACCTCTCGCGCACCCACTCGGACCGCAAGGTGACCTACCTCCACGCCGACAACTCCGAAGATTCCTGGGCGCAGCAGGCCGAGACCCGCGCCCTCGCGGAAGCGCTTGCCGACGCCAACGTCACCGCCACCTTCCGCAGCCAGGACCAGCGCGTCAACATCGCCGAGGCCGACCTCGCCGGCGCGGACGTCTACCTCTGCGGCGGCGCGAACTTCCTCCAGGGCATCCGCGACGACATCGCGGCGCTGCCCGCCGACAAGGCGCCCGCCAACGTCTACTTCGAGCTGTTCAGCCCGAACGACTGGCTGATCAACTAGCTACTCCACCTCGGTGATGCGGGCCCCGCACTCGTGGGGCCGGTCGAACGGCAGAAGCTCCACCTGCATGCGGCCCGCCTTGCCGTCCACGTAGCCGGCGTGCAGCGCGCACACCGCCGGGCTCGGCGCCCTGCCGGGGTCGGTGACAAACGGGCACGCCTTGAGGGAGAGTTCGCGTGAGGTGTCGGTGGCGGCATCGTCGCGAAGCGCTGGGTCGAACCCCATATCCCGCAGGATCCGGGCGACCTTCTCGGTCGCCTCGTCCAGATCCCGCGGCGTGCCGCCGTGCCTCGACGACGCCTCCTTCGCCCACTGCCGCCCCACCTCGCGCGCCCGCTCCAGGTCGTCGCCGGCGATCGCGGTGGCCAGCATGTCAACCAGCTCGACGTACTCGCTGGTCACGTCCGCGTTCCGCGCCACGCGCGCGGTAAAGATGTGCGACGGCCGCCCCCGCCCGGTCGTGCGCGCCTGCCTGCGCACCACGAGCCCGTGGGCGATGAGCTCGTCAAGGTGCCCGCGGACCGTGTTGATGTGCATGCCCAGTTCCTTCGCCAGCTCCGTCACCTGCGCGCCCTGCGGGAACTGCTGCAGCGCGCCGAAGACCTCGCGCTGCTTCGCGCTCAGCTCCGCGGCCGCGGTGGTGAGATCGGAAGTGGGGCGCGGCGTCCGGTGTCGGTCCATGCTTCGCACCTTTCTGCCGGCCGCTCGGCGGCGGCACTTCTTGGACAGTTGCGTGCGTTCATTATATGAACCACGCCCTGACCGCCTTGTTTGACCCCTCCCAGCTTAGTACGATTATTACCGTGCAAAAAGTAGTGGGCGTGCTCGTGGCGTGCTGGGCCGCCGTCTCGCTCGCGGCCGCGCTCGCCGGCGCGTCGCGCTGGACGGTGATCCACCCGCTCACGCTCGGCGTGGTCACGACCGCCATCCAGGCCTACTCCACCCACTTCGCCGACGCGCTCACGCGCACCGCCTCCCGCCCCGCCGGGCTGGCCGTGCGCATCGCGGCGGTCAACCTGGCGCTCGTCGCGCTGCTGCTGGGCGCGCCGCTGGCCATTCCGGCCGCCGTCGCTGCGGCCGCGCTGTGCTGGCACGGGGTGTCCATCGCCCGCAAGCTACGCCGCGGCCTCACCAGCCCGTTCGCCAGCACCGCCCGCTGCTACGTCGTCGCCGCCGCGTTCTTCACCCTCGGCGCCGCCGTCGCCGTGGGCTCGCGGCACGTGGGGCCCTCGCTTATCGACGCCACCATCGCCGCCCACTCCCGCCTCGCCGTCTGGGGCTTCGCGTGGACCACCATCGCCGGCACCGTCATCACCCTGCTCCCCACCATGACGGGCAACCGGGCCTCCACCACCGCCCGCGCCCGCCTCCCCCGCACGCTGCTCGCCCACTGCATCGCGCTGCCAGCCGCAGCCGCCGCGGCCCTGGCCAGCCCGCCGCTCGCCGCGGTGGCGCTCGCGGTGTGCGCGCTCGCGTGGTCCTACGCGCTGCAGCCCGTCCTCGCCGGCGCGCTGTTCACGCCCGGGCTGTCGGCCCCCGCGGTGAGCGTCGCCGCCGGACTGCTCTGGCTGCTCGGCGCCATGTTTGCCGACGCCGCAACACTCGCCACCGGTGCCGTCCGCTTCCCCGCAAATCTGCTCACGTTCCTCCTCGCCGCCGGGCTCGCCCAGGTCGTCGCGGGCGCGATCGGCCACCTGCTGCCGGTCCTCGCCCGCGGCGCGCGCGAGCCCGACAACGGCTTCATCAAAGTCGGCGTGGTCAACGGCGGCGCGCTCGTCGCCCTGGTCAGCCCGCGGATCGGGCTTGCCATACTGGGAGTAGGGCTCGCGCTCCACGCAAGAAAGGTAGCTGTCCCATGAAACGAACCGAATCCCTGGCCTGGGGGCTCATCGCCCTCGTGGTCGCCGTCGTCGTCGGGCTCACGCTCGCGTTCAGTGGCTCCGACACCACCAGCACACAGGCGGTGAGCAGCGAAGACGCCACCACCATCGACGTGGACATCCAGGGCATGTCGTTCGTCCCCGCGAGCGTCGCGGTGGAGCCGGGCACCCGGCTCGTCCTCAACATCACCAACTCGGACACGCAGCAGCACGACCTGAAGCTCGGCGGCGAGCACAGCGGCCGCATCGACCCCGGCGAGACCGTCACCCACGACTTCGGCGTCTTCACCGAGGACACCCAGGGCTGGTGCACGATCGCGGGCCACAAAGCCATGGGCATGACCTTTGATGTGGTGACGAGCGGGAAGGGAGAAGAGGAGGCGTCGATAGGCACTGCCCGCGACGCCACGCTGCAGCCCGCGAGCGGCGAACTCCACGAGGAGACCTGGGTGGTACACGACGACGGCGACTCCTGGACCTTCGCCGACCAAGCGCCCGGGCCAACGCTGCGCGGCAAGGTGGGCGACCGGTTCCGCATCACCGTGGAAAACCACGGGCAGATGAGCCACTCGATCGACTTCCACGCCGGCGAAGTCAGCCCCGACGAGGTGATGCGCGAGATCCCGCCGGGCGACAAGGTGGTCTACGAGTTCACCGCGCGGCGCTCCGGCATCTGGATGTACCACTGCGGCACGATGCCGATGAGCCTGCACATTGCGAAGGGGATGGCCGGCGCCCTCATCATCGACCCGCCGGACCTCAGCCCCGTCGACGCGGAGTACGCGCTCGTCGCACACGAGATCTACCACGACGACGACAGCATCCCCGGCGGCGAGTACGACGCCACCGCGTTCAACGGCACGCCGAACCAGTACGTCGAGCACCCGATTGAGGCGCACGTCGGCGACACGGTCCGCGTCTGGGTCCTCGACGTCGGGCCCGACAACCCGGTCAGCTTCCACGTCGTCGGAGAAATCTTCGACACCGTGTACAAGGAAGGCGCCTATTCGCTTCGCGACGCCCACGACACCGGCTCCCAGGCCCTCGACCTCCTCGCCGCACAGGGCGGGTTCGTGGAGTTCACCTTCGACGAGCCGGGCACCTACAGCTTTGTCAACCACCAGATGACGGATGCGGAGAAGGGCCAGCGCGGCCAGTTTGTGGTCCGTCCGTGACGGTGCGGTACGGCGCGCGGGCCACGTGGTCCGCGCCGGTGGGCGTGACGCTTCCCGACGGCGAGACGTACACAATCCGCCCGCCCCGCCGCTCCGTGCGCCCGCGGGAGGCGCGGCCCGCCTGGTAGTTGTGGTACCGGCACAGCCAGCCCAGGTTGTGGACCGCGGTCTCGCCGCCGTGCTGGTGCTCGGTCATGTGGTGGGCGTCGCAGCGCGAGGCCGGCACGTCGCAGTCCTTCCACGTGCACGTCGCTGAGTCCGCAAGCATCATCTCGCGGTGCTTCGGCGTGGCCAGGCGCATGTCGTAGGCGTTGACGGGCCCGTCCATCGCGCCGACGAGGATGATGTGCCCGAACTGCGAGAGTCGCTGCCGCACGAACTCCTCGCCGGACATGACCACCCCGTTGGCGAAGCGGACCTGCACGTCGTCGCCGGCGCCGGAGACGATCCGGACGTAGTCGCCGAGGTCCAGGTTCACGCTGAGCTTGAGCAGGTAGTCGGCCCGCGGGCAGTCCTGGTCGAGCCAGGCGGCGACGTCGTTCTTCGCGGCGTCGTAGGCTGCCTGGACGTCCAGCGCGGGGCCGGTCACGCGCAGGGTGGCCTGGCCGTCGCCGTGGTGGGTGACGCGCGCGCACGCGGTGCGCGGCGCGCGCGGCTGAAGCTCCTCCTTCAGCTCCGCCGCGCGCTTGCGGATCAGCGACAGGTCCCCCGGCGTGTTGCACAGCGTGTCGATGTAGCGCCACCGCTTCGTCGCGTCCTTGATCCCGTTCGCCGTCCTCGCAATGTACGCGAGCGTCTCGATCCGGTGCCCGTGCTCCCGCGCCCCGTCGTGCGCCCGCTGCTGGTAGCGCGAGTGGGACGCGCGGCCGCAGAGCGTGCGCGCCGCCGCGACCAGCTGCTTCGCGCGGTCGTACTGGACCCCCTCGTCACGCACCTCGCGGGCAGACTTGCCCGCCGCGGCGGCGACGAAGTCGAAACCGCTGCGGTCAAACCGGGCGAGCTGTGCGAGTGCGTTCATGGCAGCAACAATATCCGAAACAGCAGCGAAAATGAGGAAATGTGAGAAGTCCCCCAGTTCCCGCAAAAATGGAACCGGGGGCCGGGTTGCTGCGTCTAATACGGTTTGGGGGTTTTCAGCTCAGCACGGCGATGAGCACGCCCAACACGACGAGCGCGGCGGCGGATTGGGTGGCGGGGTGTTGGGTGGGTGTGGCGTCGATAAGCGAATCCTTGCCCTTGAGCACCCCAACCTGCGCGCGGATCGCGCGGGCCATGAGCGGCAAAAACGCGACGAGCACGCCGAAGCAGAGGACGCTCATCGCCACGCGCAGCCACGAATTGTCCGTGGCCAGCCAGCACGCGAGCGAGCCGTTGAACAAGACGACGCGGAAGTACGCGGCGCGCGACAGTTCCGCCAGGCCGGCGCGGACTGCACGCGGGCCGCCGCCCATCGTCGTGGGCAGCAGGTAGCTCATCGTGCCGATCAGGAGCTGGGCGGCGAAGCCGAGCATGAGCGCGAGCGTCGGCAGGTCCGGCGTGGTGAGGCGGACGGCGAACCAGATGAGCGTGACAATCAGCCAGATCAGCGACGCGAAGACGCTCAGGCCGGCGTAGGTGACGCGGCCGCGGGGGTCGCGAAGCACATCGAGGACGTTGACCAGGAAGCCGTGGAACGTCCACAGCCACGCGGCGACGTACACAACCGTGCCCGCGCTGGCCAGGAGGTCCAGCCCCGCGAGCGCGCCGCAGCTGGCCACGATCACGCCCGCGACCGCCAGCGGCACCGAGACCCCCGCCCGGTCGTGCATCCCGTTGACCCGCCACATGCTGGGGAACAGCACGGTCAGCGACGCCAGCGCCGCCAACCCCACGAACCCGCCGACGTTGGTGACCAGGTGCGCGAGCCGGACGCGCTCCTGCCAGTCGCCGGGCAGCCCGAACGACAGCGCGGAGCCGAACGCCACGCCGACGGGCAGGAACACCGCGCTGGCCACGTAGCCGAGCACCACCGGACGGAGCCGCTTGTCGCGCCCGGCGCGCCGTACCTGCGCGTACAGCTGCCACGAGTGCCAGCCCAGCACTCCCGCGACGATCGCGGCGCCGACCCAGGTCAGCACGTAGTGCCCGCGCCACCACCCGGCGAGGAACTGCCCCACCAGCACGCACACGACGCCCGCGTTGAGCGCCCAGGTGCGGCGCAGCTGCGCGGGCCGGGCGCTGTCGGGCAGCCGCTGCTGCAGGAACCGTTCGGTGAGGTTTTGCGACCACAGCACCACCGAGTTGGTCAGGATGCCCAGCGTGAACACGTGGATGAGCAGCCACCGCGGCTCGGGCACGAGCGGGTGCGCAAGCCCGATCACGATGAACACGACCATCCAGACCATCACGGGCCTGGACGCGCGCCGGTGCCAGGCGTGCGGGCTCCATTTCTTCGGCATGGCACTAACCTAACATTTACTCCAACTAAAGTTGTATTTAATTGAGGAGCTGGAGCAGCTTCTCGACGATCACCGCCCGGTTCCCCTCCGCCAGCGGCCTTGCGTAGATGTGGTCGTGCGCCCAGAGCCCCGACGCCAGCACCGACGCCGCCAGGAGGTCCGGGTCCGTGGCCGTGTCGTCGGGGCGCGGCAGCCACCGGTCCTCCACCTCCAGCCACGGGCGCGTGTAGTCGGGATGGGTGTGGGCGTGGAGGGTGACCAGCAGCTCGGCGAGCGGCTCGTGCTCGCTCATGGTCACCAGCATCGCCCGGTAGCGCTCGCGCGGGGCGAGGTCAGCGGCGTCCCCGCCGGCGCGGGCGCGCACCTTGTCCTCCCACAGGCCCGCGGTGTACTCGTGCAGCCCGACGAGGAGCTCGTGGCGCGACGGGAAGTGGTAGAGCAGGCCGGACTTGGACAGGTCCGTCTCGGCGGCGAGCCGGTCGTAGGTGACCGCCTCGATACCGCCCGGTCCAGCGACGATGGCGTAGGCGGCGCGCAGGATCTCGGCGCGCTTGCTTTTACGCGGCATGGAGTTCTCCAGACTTCGGGTTGTCGCGGAAGCACCACCAGGTCGCCGCGGCGAACACCAGGGCCGCGGCGGCGAGGAGGAGCAGGACGGCGTGGTAGGCGTCCGCGTAGGCGGTGACGGCGGCGGGGCTGGGTGGGCCGCTATACAGCACCTCCATGCCTTGCGGGAAGCGCCGCTCGAGCCACAGCGGGAGGAGCGAGCCGGTGACGGCGACGGTGAGCAGAGTGCCAAACTCGTACGAAACCTCCTCGACGCCCGCGGCCATGCCCGAGCGGTGCCGCGGCGCGGCGCCGAGGATGGCGATCGAGCTCACCGACATCACCGAGCCGGCGGAGAACCCGAGGAGGACGAGCGCGGCGAGCTCGAGGGCGAGGCCGTCGGCGGAGTCGCCGGCGATGAGCAGCGCGGTGCCCGCCGCCGCGCCCAGGAAGCCGCCGCCGATGAGCGGGAGGAAGCCGATGCGGTGCAGGTTCGCGCCGCCGACCACGGAGGCCGGGATCGCCGCGACCGCCATCGCCGTGATCACCGCGCCCGCGTGCAGCGGGGAGAAACCGCTGACCAGCTGCAGTTTCTGCGAGGTCATCAGCTCCACGCCCGCGAGGACGAACATCGCGCCGGCCGCCGCGATAACGCCGCCGGAAAACAGGCGGGACCGGAAGATGTCGAAGGTGAGCAGCGGGTCCGCCAGCCCGCGCTGCCGGCGCGCGAACAGCCAGCCCGCGAGCAGGCACACGACGACCGCGCCCCCAACCAGCGCCGCCGAGCGGTCCGGGTTGGCCACGCTCTTGATGGTCATGGTCAGGCCGGAGAGCGCGAACAAGGCGTAGATGGAGGAGACGATGTCCCAGTGCTTCGCCGGGTTGGGCACGTTCTCCGGCGCGAGGGCGAACGTGGCGATGAGCGCGACGAGCACGATCGGCACGTTGATGAGGAAGACGGAGCCCCACCAGAAGTGCTCGAGCAGCGCACCGCCGACCAGGGGCCCGAGCGCGGCGCCAACGACCGCGACGGAGGCCCAGATGCCGATGGCGGTGTTGCGCTCCCGCTCGTTGGGGAAGGTGAGGCGGATCAGCGCGAGCGTGGCGGGCATCATCACCGCGGCGCCGAAGCCGAGGAGGCCGCGCGCCGCGACGAGCCACCACGCGCCCGGCGCGAACGCCGCGGCTAGCGACGCCACCCCGAAGATGCCCAGGCCGATGAGCCACATGAGGCGGTGACCGATTTTGTCTCCAAGCGTGCCGGTGCCCAGCAGCAGCCCGGAGAGCACCAGCGGGTACGCGTTAATGATCCACAGGGACTGCGCGGGCGTGGCGTGCAGCTGAGCGCTCAAGGCCGGCAGCGCGGTGTACAGGATCGAGTTGTCCAGGCCGATCATGAGCAGGCCCGTGGAGACGACGGCGAAGAAGGTCCAGCGTTGGGCGGAGGCGGAATGTGTCACGCGCCGAAACTGTAATGACCGTCCGTTTAGGTTTCAAGGCGGGGGAAGCGTATGGAGGCGTCGTCAAGCACTCGCACCTGCGCCTCCCCACCCACAGGGAACGTGAGCAGCGGGTTGGTGTGGCCGAAGCTGGCGTTGGCGATGACGGGCTTGCCTTCCAGCTCCGGGATCGACGCGATCGTTTCCTCGAGCATCGCGCGCGTGACGCGGCTGGCGGTCTGGAAGCGGCCGATGACCACGCCCTCGATGCCCTCGCCGTCGGGCATCTGCAGCAGGGAGACGAGCTCGCGACGGAAATCCATCACGCTGTACTTGCCGGTGACCTCGGCGAAGAGGACGGCGCGCTCGAGCGAGGGCATGAACTCGGTGCCGGCGAGCAGGCCGAGCGTGCCCAGGTTCGCGCCGAGGGCCACGCCGTGCGCCGTGCCGGCCTGGATGGGCCACCAGCCGTCGTCGGGCTCGCGGACGCGGCCGTCCTGGTTGATAAACCAGTCGTCGTCGGTGAACCAGTCGCCGGCCTCCCACTCGATGGGGTCCAGGCTGAACGCGGCGTGCTCGAACCCGGCGCGCGTGACCTCGGAGTGGTCGCGCATGCCCAGCGTGGACCAGTGCGGGCCGATGTAGGTGGCCACGCCGGTGCGCGCGTAGACCGCGTTGGCGATCGCGGAGATGTCCGAGTTGCCGCACATGAACTTCGGGTTCGCCGCGATGAGGTCGAAATCCAGGTGCGGCAGGACCTCGTTGCTGGTAAAGCCGCCGATCACGCTCATGATGCCCGCCACCTCGGGGTCCGCAAACGCGTCGTGCAGGTCCGCGGCGCGCGATTCCGCCGAGGACGACCAGAACATATCCGATTCGCGCACGTTGTCGCCGAAGGTCACGCTGATGCCCAGTGTTGCCAGGCGCTCGTTCGCAAGCTTTTCGACGAAGCGCCCCGCCTTCCCCTGCTCCACGTAGGTCAACGAACGCGACGGGGCGACAACGCGGATGGTGTCGCCTGCCTGCAGGGGGCGCGGGTAGGTAGTCATTGTTCTGACATTACGGGCTCGGGGCCGAAAAGTGTGTCCGGAATCGCCCCGAACATGCGGGTTAAGCGACAAAATGTGTGCTTTTCTCGGCGTGTCGACTTAAGCGACAAAATGTGTGCTTTTTTGGGGGTGGGATGGGTGGTTTTTGGGTGTGTTGTGCTGGGGTTATGTTCGTCCTGCCCAGCCGTGTCGGATGGCCCAGGAGGGGTTGAAGTCGGTGTCGATGCCGGTGTCGTAGACTTTCGGCCGGCCGTCGGGTGAGTTGGCTTGGTCGCGTTGGCGCATGTGTGCCTGGCGGGCGCGTGCGTAGCCGACGTGGCCGAAGTTTTGCTCGATTGCTAGTGCCAGCGGGTCATCGTGGTGCTGGGTGTGCAGGTAGAGCCACCAGTCCATGATGATTCGTTGGTGTTCGTCAAATGTGCCGCGGTGGGCTCGGGCAAGGTGTTTAAGTTGTGCGTTGACCCCACCTTCCAGGCTGTTTGTGGTGGTTTTCAGTCCGGTTGCGGTGTCGTTTGGTGGGGTGAGCCAGACGAAGAGGTGGCCTTGTTGGTAGAGGCGCTCGAACCGGCGGTAGGCTCTGCGGGCTCTGGGGTGGGTGTACCACCATTGCTGGTTGTCGCGAACGTGTTTTGGGATCTTTTCGGCGGCGACTTGGTCGCGGTAGGTGCGGTCTTTGAGCCAATCGCCGTAGAGGTCATGGAAACGGTTGAGGCGAAGTGCCCAGTCAATTGCCTGTTCACGGGTGGTGATGTGGGTCAGTTGGTTGCCGAGGCGAAGGAGTGCTTTGTGGGCGGTCAGTGTTGGTTGGCGTGTGGTGTCTTTGATGGTGTCGCGTCGCACGTGGACGAGGCAGCGTTGGATAGAGGCGTTTGGCCAGCATTGTTTGATGGCTTTGTGCGCGCCACCGGAGCCGTCTGTGGTGACGACGAGGGGTTCGGCGATCAGGTCGAAGAGTTTGGCGTAGTCATAGGCGGTTTCTCGTGTGCACCAGTGCCAGGCGACGACGTGATCGCTGGTTGCGGCGACAAGCAGGCATTTTTTGTGGAAGTAGGTGCCGTCTATAAAAAGTTGGTCGTAGACGCGGTACGGGTCTGGTTTGCACGGGACGATGATGAACCAGAAGTAGGTAAACCAGCGGATAAGTGTGCGCCTGGAGACGTTGTGGGCTGCAGCGACAGCATCGAGGGGGCGCTGGCCGGTAATCCAGTCGATGAAGATGGCAAACCGGTATGCGTTGGTCTTTGCCGCGTTGGGGTTGGTGAAGGTGTGTCCGCAGTGTGTGCAGCGCCATCGCTGTGTTCCGCTGGAGGTGGTGCCCATTTTTATGGTGGTGTGCTGGCATGCCGGGCACAGGGGTCTGTTGTGTTTTCTCTTTCTGTGTTGAGTTGGCATGCAGGCTGGTTTAACAGCCAGTGCCAGTAGCACATCTCATGGCTGGAGTGGTGGACCTTCATGTTGCAAGCCAGGAATCCCGATTCGACGAGCACTTTCCCGCCGTAGCCGGAGGTAAGACCGGGAATCTATAGCTCAAAAAGCACACATTTTGTCGCTTAACCCGAACATGCAAGAAGGCCCCGCTCTCGCGGGGCCTTCCGGTTGTGCCCGGGGCGGGACTTGAACCCGCACGTCCTTATCGAACACTGGCACCTGAAGCCAGCGCGTCTGCCAATTCCGCCACCCGGGCGGGCGACTTGATTAATATAACACCACGCCCCAACGTACCTCCAAATCGCCAGTTCACACCGCATTTTCGCGTTTTGAACTAGGTCTGCGGGCGCTGCGCACTTATACTTGCTTGGTTATAGGACATCAGTGAGAACGAAATGAGAGCCGCTGGGAAGGAGGTGCGGGCAGTATGGGTGTCATGGATCGTTTGGCCAAGCTGGACTCATCCATGCAGCGTGGCCTGGACAATTCCATGGCCGCGCTGTTTGGCGGCAAGGTCGTGCCGGCCGAGATTGAAGAGCTGGTGAAGCAGGAGGCGCAGGACTCCGTCGTGGTCACGGACCGCGACGAGTACGTCTCCCCCAACGTGTTTGCGGTGGGCGTGTCGTCGAAGGACCTGGAGAACCTGTCGCAGCAGCGCGACCTGCCCGCGGACCTCGCAGAGCAACTCATGCGGTACGTGCGCAACCTGGGCTGGTTTTTGGACGGGCCCGCCGTCGTGCGTATCGCCGAGGAGTCTGGGCTGCGGACCGGCCAGCTGCGCGTGTCGTCCTACATCGACCAGGAGCCCGACGTGGTCAGCGGCTTCGACGCGATCGTGGCGGAGCCGAAAAAGAAGCGGCGCCGCCACGCAGCCAGCCAGGTTCCCACGGATCACAACCATCAGGAGGATCACATGAATGAGCCGACGACAGATGCCGCCGCCACCGGCGGCACCCCGACGGTGAGCCTGCTGCTACAGGACGGGTCTTCGCGCACCTACCTCGTGCACGAGGGCTCCAACATCCTGGGCCGCTCCAACGACGCGGACTTCCGCCTGCCGGACACCGGGGTATCCCGCCAGCACGCGGAGATCACGTGGGACGGCGAGGTCGCCGTCCTGGTGGACCTGCAGTCCACCAACGGCACCACCGTCAACGAGGAGCCGGTGGAAAACTGGATGCTCGCGGACGGCGACGTGATTACGCTGGGCCACTCGCACATCGAGGTGCGCATCGTGGAGCCGCTCGCGCAGGCTGCGGCCGCCGCGGACGCGCACCAGGACGTCCCGCAGGCCCAGGTGGACGCCCACCCGAGCACCGAGTTCTTCCGCCCCTAACACCGCAACCCCGTAAAGGAGCCCCATGGATTCCGCTGTGATTCTCAGCGCCCGCTTCGGCCTGCTCGCACTGCTGTGGGTGTTCATCTTGCTCGTCCTGTGGGTGCAGCGGAAGGATGTGGTGCGGGCTGCGGGGGCGGTGCGTCGACAAGCGAAGAGCTCCGCTCCCATCCGCCGCGAGAAGGCACGAGAGCTTGCGGTAGTTGAGGGGCCCCTCAAAGGCTCCCACATGGAAATTGCCAGCCTGGAGGACTTAACTATCGGGCGGGCCGGTGACAACGACTTCCAGCTCGGCGACGATTTCGCGTCCTCCACGCACGCGCGCCTGTTCCGCCGCGGCAGCGAGTGGTTCATCGAGGACATGGATTCGCGCAACGGCACGTTTGTCAACGGCACGCGCATTGACCAGCCGGAAAGGGTGTCTGTGGGCACGGATATAAAGATGGGACGCACGATTGTGAGGCTGATGCCATGAGTTTGCGCTTAAACTACGTCGCCGCGTCCGACCGCGGCCTGGTCAGGGGCAACAACGAGGATTCGGCATACGCGGGCCCGCAGCTGCTCGTGCTTGCCGACGGCATGGGCGGCCACGCAGCCGGCGAGGTCGCCTCCCAGCTCATGGTCGAGCACATGGAGCACCTGGACCGCGACCCCGGCGACGCGGACATGCTCGCCCTGCTCGGGGCGGCGGCGGAGGACGCGAACGCGTCGATCGCCGAGTCCGTGAAGCACCACCCGGAGCAGGCGGGCATGGGCACGACGCTCACCGCGCTCATGTTCAACGGCCTCGGCTTCGGCATGATCCACGTGGGCGACTCCCGGGGCTATTTGCTTCGCGACGGCACGCTGACCCAAATCACCGAAGACGATACATTCGTCCAGTCGCTGGTCAACGAGGGCAAGCTCAACCCGGCCGACGTGTCGAGCCACCCGCAGAAGTCGCTGATCTTGAAGGCGTACACCGGGCGCCCGGTAGAGCCGCACCTGGAGATGATCAACACCCAGCCGGGCGACCGCGTCCTCCTGTGCTCCGACGGCCTGTCCGACCCGGTCACCCCGGAGACCATCGCGGTGGCCCTCGGGCAGGGCACCCCTGAGGTCGCGTCGCAGCGGCTCATCGAGCTGGCGCTGCGCTCCGGCGGCCCGGACAACATCACCGTGGTCGTCGCGGACGTCGTCGAGACCGACGACAAGGACGCGCCGGAGCTGCCGACCGCGCCCGTGCAGGCCGGCGCGCTGGCGCCGGACTTCGAGCAGTCGCACCCGGACTCGTCCGCGAGCCGCGCCGCGGCGATCATGCGCAAGTCCGAGACCATCCCGCCCAACCAGCAACGCGAGGCCACCAAGATGGCCGGCAGCGCGGGCGACCGCGGCGGCGCTGGCGGCTCCGACGGTGCCGAAGATGCCGACGAGGAGGATCATCCTCGAGGCAAACGAACCGTCTGGCCGTGGGTAGTCGGCGCGCTCGTGCTGGCGATCGCGCTCGTGGCTGCCGGGCTGATGTTCGTGCAGCACCGCGCGTCTGACCAGTACTTCGTCTCCGCGGCGAGCGACGGACACTACGTCATCGAGCACGGCTCCCGCGACGACCGGGCGCCGATCCAGCAGGCCTGCCTGGACAACCGGAACCGGCTGCGCATCGTCTCGGCCGACTCCACGCCGGAGGACTGCCACGTGTTCAACCAATCCGACCTGCCCGAGAGCCAGCGCTCCGTGCCGGAGAACTTTGGCGGCGGCACTTACGAAGACGTCCTCGGCCTGCTCTACCGCATGGCGGGTGAGGCGTTGCCGGTGTGCGTCGATAAGCATGAAGACCCCGAGACCTGCAGGACGGTGAGCTGACGTGAAGCGGCTATTCTCGCGAAACCTCGAGCTCCTCCTGCTGCTGTGCTCGGCGGGGCTTTTGCTGCTCATGGTGTTCGGGCTGGAGATGAGCCAGGGGCGAACACTGTCGAACGACATGCTGTACCTGGTCGGCGGCTTCGTCGGCGTGTACGCGATCGCGCACGTCGCGCTCACGCTGCTCGCGCCGCGCGCCGACCAGGTGATCCTGCCGGTGGTCTCGCTGCTCAACGCGCTCGGCCTGGTCATCATCTACCGCCTCGACCTGGCGGAACGACCCGGCTACGGGCCGCTGGCGGAGCGGCAGGTGCTGTGGTCACTGGTCGGCGTCGTGCTCATGGTGCTGACGCTGGCGATCGTGCGCGACCACAAGTCGCTATCGCGCTACTCCTACCTGCTCGGCCTGGCCGGGCTGATCCTGCTTGCGCTGCCGCTCGTGTGGCCGCAGCCGGAGGGCTACGCGGACGCGCGCATCTGGCTGTGGCTGGGCCCGTTCTCCATCCAGCCGGGCGAGTTTTCCAAGATCCTGCTGCTCATCTTCTTCGCGCAGCTGCTCGCGCAGAAGCGCGCCCTGTTCACCGTGGCAGGCAAGCGCTTCCTGGGCATGACCTTCCCGCGCCTGCGCGACCTCGCGCCGATTCTGGCGGTGTGGGCCATCGCCATCCTCATCATGGGCGTGTCCAACGACTTCGGCCCGGCGCTGCTGCTGTTCGCTACCGTGCTGGGCATGGTGTACTTTGCCACCGGCCGCACGTCCTGGCTGGTCATCGGCCTGGGGCTGGTAGCCGTGGGCGGCTACGCCGTCTACCAGGTCAGCGAGAAGATCCAGACGCGCTTTACCAACTTCATCAACCCGTTCGAGGACTTCGACGGCGCCGGCAACCAGCCAGCCAACGCGCTCATCGGCCTGAGCTGGGGCGGCATGACCGGCACCGGCCTGGGCTACGGCCACCCCGAGCTCGTCCCCGTCGCGCACTCGGACTACATCCTCGCCGCGCTGGGCGAGGAGCTCGGCTTCGTGGGCATCGCCGCCGTGCTGTGCCTGTTCGCCGTGCTGGTCACCCGCGGGTTCCGCGCCGCGATGCAGCTGCGCGACTCCTACGGCAAGCTGCTCGCCTCCGGGCTCGCGCTCACCCTGGCTATCCAGATCTTCGTGGTGGCGGGCGGCATCTCCGCGATGCTGCCCATGACCGGTCTGACCACGCCGTTCATGTCGGCGGGCGGGTCGTCCATTATGGCCAACTACATCCTGGTCGGGCTGCTGCTGCGCATCTCCAACAGCGCGAACACGCCCACCGAGTACGACGCCTCCGCCGTGGCGTCCCACCCGGGCACCGGCGTGGCCGAGGCGGTGAGCGCCCGATGAACAAGTCGCTGAAATACGGGGCGATCCTCTCGCTCCTGCTCACCGTGGCGCTGCTGGTCAACTTCACCGTGGTCCAGAACTTCCGCGAGGACGAGTACGCGCAGAGCCCGCACAACTCCCGCACGTTCCTGGAGCTGAAGCAGATCAACCGCGGCCAGATCAGCGCGGGCGGGCAGGTGCTCGCCGAGTCCCACCGCGACGACAACGGCTTCTACCAGCGCACCTACCCCAACATGCCGTACTCGTTCGGCCCGATCGTGGGCTACGTGTCCGACACCTACGGCACCTCGCAGGTCGAGTCCGCCTACAACGGCGCGCTGACCGGCGACGGCCAGGGCAACTCCCGCTTCATGCGCACCGGCCACGAGGAGGACGCCGTGGGCAACTCCGTCGAGCTGTCCATGGACCCCAACCTGCAGGCCTTCGCCTACGAGCAGCTGTCCAACAACGGCTACAACGGCGCGATCGTGGCGCTGCGCCCCTCCAGCGGGCAGGTACTCGCGATGGCGTCCACGCCGTCGTTCGACCCGAACCAGATTGCCAACCCGGCCACCGCGAACGACGCCTGGGCCCAGCTCACCAACGACCCCGGCCAGCCGCTGCTGGACCACGCGTCGCAGGAGCAGCTGCCGCCGGGCTCCATCTTCAAGATCATCACCACCGCCGCGGGCCTGCGCTCCGGCTACACGCCGCAGTCCATGCTCACCGGCGACGCGCAGATCACGCTGCCGGGCACCAACGTGCCGCTGACCAACTACGGCGGGCAGGCCTGCGCGGGCGGCGGCCAGGTGCCGCTGACCACCGCGTTCTCCTTGTCCTGCAACACCGCCTTCGTGCAGATGGCGCTGAACATGGGCGCGGACCCGCTGCGCAAGGCGGCCGCTGACTTCGGCGTGGGCGAGCACTACGACCTGGGCATCCCCAACGCGGACGGCTCGCTGGGCGACATCCCCGGCGCCGCCGAGCTGGGCCAGTCCGCCATCGGCCAGCGCGACGTCACCATGACCGCGCTGCAGGCCGCCGTCATGGCGGGCGTGGTGGCCAACGGCGGCAAACGGATGAAGCCGTACGTGGTCAACCGCGTGGTCACCCCGGACCTGCGCACCGTGGAGGAGACCAAACCGGAGCTGCTCAACGAGGCGCTCACCCCCGAGGAGGCGGGCACGCTCACGGAGCTCATGTACGCCTCCGAGCGCGCCACCTGGGGCTACGACGGCAACGGCTTCGCCTCCAAGACGGGCACCGCCGAGCACGCCGAGGGCGCCGCCCCGCACGTGTGGTACGTGGCGTTCGACCCGGCGAAGGACGTCGCGGTGGGCGTCGTGGTCAAGAACGGCGGGCACCTGGGCAACGGCGCCACGGGCGGCCAGGTCTCCGGCCCGCTCGGGCGCGCGGTCCTGCGCGCGGCACCCGCGGCGCCGGCTCCGGAGGAGGGGCAGTGATGGATGGCTGCGTAGCGTCGATAAGCAATAGAACCCAGCAGAAGGATACGAACGATGAACACTGAGAACCGCGAAGCACTGCAGTCGCTCATCGGCGACGATTACCAACTGCAGTGGGTAATCGGCCACGGCGGCATGTCCACGGTGTGGCTTGCCGACGACCCCGCGCACGACCGCGAGGTGGCGCTCAAGGTCCTGCGGCCGGAGTTCAGCTCCAACGACGAGTTCCTCGCCCGCTTCCGCAACGAGGCGCTCGCGGCGGAGGGCATCAATTCGCCCAACGTCGTGGCCACCTACGACTACCGCGAGCTGGAGTCGCCGAGCGGCGCGCAGATGTGCTTCATCGTCATGGAGTACATCCGCGGCGAGTCGCTCGCGGACCTCATCGCGCGCGAGGGCGCGCTGGACGAGAACCTGGCGCTCGACGTGCTCGAGCAGGCGGCGCACGGCCTCGCCGTGATCCACCGCATGGGCCTGGTCCACCGCGACATGAAGCCGGGCAACCTCATGATCACGCAGAACGGGCAGGTGAAGATCACCGACTTCGGCATCGCGAAGGCCGCGGCGGCGGTCCCGCTCACGCGCACCGGCATGGTCGTGGGCACCGCGCAGTACGTGTCGCCGGAGCAGGCGCAGGGCATGAAGGTCACCGCCGCGTCGGACGTGTATTCGCTGGGCGTGGTGGGCTACGAGATGCTCTCGGGCAACCGCCCGTTCACCGGCGATTCCTCCGTGTCCGTCGCGCTCGCGCACGTGTCCGCGGAGCCACCCGCGCTGCCCATCGCCGTCTCAGCCCCGGCGCGCGAGCTCATCGAGATCGCGCTGCGCAAGGACCCGCGCCAGCGTTTCCGCGACGGCAACGAGATGCAGCTGGCCGTCGAGCAGGTCCGCCAGGGCCTGCGCCCCGCACAGCCGGGCGGCCAGACCGCGGTGATTGCCACGGAGCCCTCCCCCACCGCCTCGACCCAGATGCTCGCCGACGTGGCGGAGGAGCGCACCACCCGTCCCGCGGGCGCGTACCCGCCTTCCGCCGCTCGAGCAGTCGCTTCTCGACGCCCCCCTGCCCCCGCCTCCTCCCGCGCCGGCACCTACCGGGAGGCGCCCGCCCCGGCGCGCGAGCCGGAGAAGTCCTCCAAGGCCGGCCCAATCGTGGCCGGCATCCTCGGCCTGATACTCGTCGGCGGCGCGGCGGCGTGGGCGATGACCAGCGGCGTCCTCGACGGCATCGGCGGTGGCGCGTCGTCGAGCTCTTCCACGGCCCCGACCGTGGTCACGCAGACGGAGACGGTGGAATCCACGCCGTCGCCCAGCGAGGACGAGGACACGGAGACTGACACGACGACGCGCGAGCGCGAGACCGTGACGCGCCACGAGCGGAGCCCCGAGACGCTGACCATTAGCGACGAGCCCACGCAGCCGAAGCACTCTCGGGAGGCCCCGACCTCGGCGGCGCGCCCGTCGGCGCCGCAGGGCTCGAAGACGGCCGGCGCGCCGACGAGCGCCCAGGAGGTGCCGAGCGTGGCGACGCCGGCGCCGTCGGCACCCGCCGCCCCGTCCGCAGGCGCCGACACTGGAACGGACAGCGGCGCAGGTGAGATAGAATTGCCTGACCTTGATTCCATCCTCGGAGGTAATGCGCAATGATGATCGCGGATCGCTACGAGCTCGGTGACGTAATTGGCACCGGCGGCATGAGCGATGTCTACGCGGCGACCGACACAGTGCTGGGCCGCGGCGTAGCGGTCAAGATGCTGAAGATGGACATGGCGCGGGACGAGAGCTTCCGCGAGCGCTTCCGCCTGGAGGCGCAGAACTCTGCACGCCTGAACCACCCGAATATCGTGGCGGTGTACGACACGGGCGCGGAAAACGTCGACGGCGTGGCCGTCCCCTTCATCGTGATGGAGCGGGTCAACGGCCGGAACCTGCGCGACATCGTGCGCGAGGACGGGCCGCTGCCGCCGAATCGGGCGGCGTCGCTGCTGATCCCGGTGGCGCGCGCCCTGCAGGCCAGCCACGACGCGGGCATTATCCACCGCGACATCAAGCCGGCCAACATCATGGTCACCAACACCGGCGAGGTGAAGGTGATGGACTTTGGCATCGCGCGCGCGGTGGACGATTCCTCCTCCGTCCACACACAGACTTCCGCGGTGATCGGTACCGCCCAGTACCTCTCCCCCGAGCAGGCGCGCGGGAAACCGGTGGACGCCCGCTCCGACATCTACGCGCTCGGCTGCGTGATGTACGAGGCCGTGACCGGCACCCCGCCGTTTGAGAACGAGTCCCCGTTCGGCGTGGCGTACATGCACGTCCAGGAGGACCCGGAGCCGCCGAGCGAGCGCCTCGCCGCGCTGGGCCGCACCAACGGCGCGCACGGCACCGTGGCCAATGCTGCCGACGCCGCGAACGCGCTGACTGACGACGAAGCCGTGAACCTCGACTCCGTCATCCTCACCGCGATGGCGAAGCACCCGGCCGACCGCTACCAGTCCGCCACCCAGATGTGCGAGGACCTCACGCTTCTGGAGCGCGGCAGTGTCACGCACGCCGCGCGCACCCACCTGGCGGCGGCCGAGCACGACCTGGGCCAGCAGCAGCCTGGCGCGCACGCCGCCGACGCGACCGTCGTCGGCGCGACTGCCGTGCCCGGCCCTCACGCTCCCCAGGCGCCGCAGGGCCCTCAGGGCCCGCAGGGCCCGCAAGGCGTAGTGCCGCGCCCGCAGGGCACGACCCGCTACGAGGACCACCGCCGCTCCCACGAGAAGCGCCGCATCTCCTGGATGAAGTGGATCGCCGCCCTACTGGGCCTCATCCTGCTCGGTGCCGCGTCCTGGCTGGCGTACGAGTACTTCTCCACGCCCGACACCTCGTCCGACACTCCGGTGGAGGAGTCGATGGTGCAGGTCCCGGACGTGACCGGCAAGCACCGCGACGAGGCCGTCTCCGAGCTCGAGGGCCTGGGCTTCCAGGTCGCTGTGAGCGACGAGCCGAGCCCGGACTTCGCGCGCGGCGACGTGATTGGCACCAACCCGACCGCCGGCTCCGAGCTGCAGCGCGGCACCCTGATCACGGTGAGCGTGTCCACGGGCAAGGAGGTCACGGACGTGCCGGACCTCACCGACATGGCGCCGCAGGAGGCGCAGGCGCTGCTGGAGGAGAGCGGCCTGGAGCTGAACGAGGAGATCCGCCACGAGGCGTCCGAGGACGTCCCGGAGGGTGCGATCATCTCCCAGCACCCGGCCGCGGGCACGCAGCTGTCCAAGGGCAGCAAGGTCACCATCACCGTGTCCTCGGGCCCGAAGCAGGTGGAGATCCCGTCGCTGGTGGGCTTGGACGTGAACCAGGCGACGGCGACGCTGTCGTCGTTAGACTTGCGCGCAACGGTAACCAAGATCGACTCGGAGCGCCCCGACGGCGAGGTCCTCGCCGTAGCCGGGGAGAACACCGAGGTCAACGCGGGTACGACCGTGGAGCTGCGCGTGTCCAACGGGATGCTGATGACCATGCCGGAGATCACGCGCCTGGACGTCAACGCTGCGGATGAGAAGCTGCGCGAGGCCGGCTGGAACGGCCGCCTCGTCGCCGGCCCGCCGGTGCCCACGGGCGCGATGGTGGACGCCGGCATGATCGGCCACCAGGGCGTGGGCGCGGGCGAGACGATCCGCAAGGACCAGGCCATCGGCTACAACCTGTGGGAGTTCGACGCGGCCCAGCTCAACCCGCTGAACAATAGTGCCGCCTCGCGGACGCCTGGTAAGGTATCGCCCCAGAACGCCAACGGGAACCAGCTGGGCGACGCAATCCGCGGGCTCGGCCTGTAAGGAGCAAGAATATGCCGAAAGCAAAAGTCACCAAGGACGCGAAGCCGGTCACTACCGCTTCCTCCGGCGCTACCCGCACCCCGGTCAAGATCAACACCGGCGGTACCCCGATGTGGTACAAGGTCATCATGTTTGGCCTGATGATCCTGGGCTTGGCCTGGCTGATCGTCTTCTACCTTGCCGCGGACCAGATCCCGTTCCTCGCGGAGCTGGGCCCGTGGAATTACGCCATCGGCTTCGCCGGGATGATCGTCGGTTTGCTCATGACAATGGGCTGGCGCTAATCGACGCCACGCTGCAGGCGGATACCCCTCGCGGGTATCCGCTTCTTTTTTGCTCGCCGTCAGCACGAACCTGAGAATTTGAGTAATTGATAGGTAAGCAAACGCGGTAATCATTAATATTCGCGGATTTTCCCGAAAATCCCTTGACCTGCACAGTTAGTATTCCTATGGATGTTTCTACAAGTCCTCGCCACCCCCGGTTGGGGGTATATTCGTACTATATTAAGCGCAATCTCAGTTTAGTCGCTATAAATACTTACCAGGACGTCAACCGCGTCGAAATCGCACTTACTTCGAATCTCAGAAAGGAAAACCACATGCGCGCCTTCCGTACCGCCTTCGCCGCAGTGGCTACCGTCGCCATCGCTGGTGGCGCACTGACCGCCCCCGCTCACGCAATGACCAACGAGGAGTCCCGCCCGGAGACCCCGGCAACCAACGACTCCCTCCCGATCATCCACACCTACCGTGGCTCCGACCACATCAAGGCCAACGTGCTCAACGCTCGCCCGGTCTGCAACTCCACCGAGGACTACCGCACGGTGGTCTACAAGGTCACCGACAACTTCCTGCCGGTCGGCACCATCTCCACCACTAACCTGTCTGACAGCCCGGTCAACCTGACCCAGGACCTGTCCCGCACCCAGCAGATCTCCGCATCCGTCAACGGTTCCAAGACGGAGACCCTGAACATCGGCGGCACCGGCTCCAAGGACGGCCTGCAGGGCACCATCGGCTACACCCTGGCCAAGTCCCTCGGTTGGGACGTCTCCGGCTCCCTGTCCTGGTCCGTCGGCCAGAAGATCGGCCCGTACGAGGTTCCGGCCGGCAACACCGGCGAGGCTACCTACGGCTTCCGCACCGTCACCATGACCGGTACCCAGCAGCGCTGCCGCCCGAACGGCACCTGGGCGACCCCGACCGCGTGGATCGCAAACATGCCGGTCAAGAACGAGGTCCGCGTCAAGAACTACGACACCCCGGCTGCTTCCTGGGCTCCGAACAAGGGCGCACAGGTCACCAAGCCTGTCGACGATGCAAACCCGAACTTCGAGGACGAGGTCAACAAGCTCCGCGAGGGCGAGGACCTCGAGGACGTGACCAAGGTCAACGACGACGAGGCCGCTGACGTCACCAACAAGGACATCACCGACGAGGGCACCGAGGTCGTCGAGGACGACGAGGCTACCGAGGTTGCTGACAAGGAGAACACCGAGGTCGAGGAGACCATCGAGGAGACCGAGACCGAGGGCGAGACCGCCGAGGACGCTGCTGACCGCGAGCAGCAGGACCTGGACCTCGAGCCGTACTTCACCTCTTCTTCCTGGAAGTCCTCCGGCTTCGCTGGCACCACCGCGCTGCGCATCAAGAACGTTGGCAAGGACCGCTACTACGGCGAGTTCCCGGCTGTCACCTTCCGCGTTGACGTCAAGACCGCTGAGGGCCCGGAGGGCGTCGACCGCCTGATCACCGCCAACAGCCACAAGGGCGCTCACGTCCGCGACCTGGGCTTCGACCGCAAGAAGGGCGTCCGCACCTTCGAGGTCACCCTGGCTAACCCGATCAAGTCCGGCGAGGAGGTTGCAGTTGCTTCCTTCAACTTCGGCGACGGCAACACCTCCGAGGGCCGCATCCACAACTACATCACCGCGACCCAGACCGGCCGTCTCGATGGCGACGAGTCCGACGACAACGACCAGGACGTCGACTCCCGCGAGGCAACCGTGTCCGACTTCGGCCGCAAGCTGGACGGCACCTTCTAAGCTGACCGCTTAAGCGGTTCCGCTTCGAAATTTCTTCTCCCGCCCGGGCTCTCCACCACGGAGGCCCGGGCTTCTTGCTGCGCCCACAACGGCGAAGTTATCCACAGGCTGTGGATCCCTCTGTGCATACCCCACTTTCCACAGCCTGTGGATAAACCTGTGCACTACTTCCACAATCCGAACAAAGTGGCTGTTCGAACGCTCTTTGCCCTCGCCAATCGACGCCACCCCGCCCCCAGTTCGAGGAATTACACGCCCGTAACTATCCACAATGTGAATAGATCTGTGGAAAACTCCCCATGGGGATAACCGGTGGACAACACGCCGCACTTCTCCACAATCCCCACGCCAGCTACCCCGCGCTCGCCGTGCACACTGTGCACACAGTGCTCACCGTGCACACCGCCAGCGCGACCCACGCCGCCACCCACCGCGTGCGCACGCTTGGCGACGTCACCGGCCACGCCATCAGCGCCCCCGCAACCAGCCCGCCGGCGTGCCCCCACACGCTCACGTCCGAGGCGACGAGCGTGTACACCACGTTGCCCGCGAGGAGGATGAGGGCGGGGCGGGGGTCGACGTGGCGTCGATAGGCGATGGCGACGAACACCGCCATGAGGGCGTAGAGCGCGCCCGACGCCCCCGCGGTCGGGGTGAGGAACGCGAACTGGAGCACCGCGGCGGAGGACCCCAGGATCCCCGCCGCGTACGCCACCGCGTAGGGGCCGCTGCCCACGGCGCGCTCGACCTCGGTGCCGATCACGGCGAGCATGAGCATGTTGAGCACGAGGTGTGTGGCGCTTAAGTGCACGAACCCGGCGGTGAGCGCGCGCACGAGCCCCGCGCCCCGCGTCTCCGGCCCCCACAGCACGAGCTCGGCGCCCACCGAATCCCACACCACGCTGTCCAGCGAGCGCGACTGCACCGCCATCACCGCGTACACGAGGGCGCACAGCGCAGTAATGGCCACGCTCACGGGCGCGCCGCGGAAGAACTGCTGGGCAATCTTCTGCATGTCAGGCCTCCAAATACAAAAGTGCCCCCGCTGCACTGAGCGGGGGCAAGGGTCGAAGCGGTCTTACTCGGAGACCTCGACGGACTTGATGACGACGTCCTCGACCGGGCGGTCCATGCGGCCGGTCTGCACGTTCGCCAGCTCGTCGACGACCTTGCGCGAAGCCTCGTCGGTGACCTCGCCGAAGATGGTGTGGCGGTTGTTCAGCCACGGGGTCTCGGCGACGGTGATGAAGAACTGGGAGCCGTTGGTGCCCGGGCCGGCATTCGCCATGGCGAGCAGGTACGGGCGGTCGAAGGTGAGCTCCGGGTGGAACTCGTCGGCGAAGTTGAAGCCCGGGCCGCCGGTGCCGGTGCCGGTCGGGTCGCCGCCCTGGATCATGAAGCCGGGGATGATGCGGTGGAAGATCGCACCGTCGTAGAACGGGCCCTCGTTGGAGCCGGAGGCGTTGGCCGCCGAGTACTCCTGGGTGCCCTTGGCCAGGCCGGTGATGATCTCCACGGTCTTCGGCGCGTGGTTGCCAAACAGGTCAATCACGATGTCGCCGTGGTTGGTGTGCAGGGTCATCGTCTGCGTCTTATCAGTCATGGGTCCCAGGATACGCATTTTCGCGCGCGGGTGGCGGAGGGTGGCACACGAAAGCGACCCGGGGTGCGTTCCCACACCACCGGGTCGCGTGTTCGGCGCGGCGCCTACTTCAGGCCAGCGACGACCTCATCGCGCGCGGCGACCAGGTTGCGCAGCGACGGCTCGACCTCGGCGTAGCCGCGGGTCTTCAGGCCGCAGTCGGGGTTGACCCAGAGGCGCTCGGTCGGCACGTTCTCGAGCGCGGCGCGCAGCAGCCCGGCGATCTCCTCCTGCGACGGGACGCGCGGGGAGTGGATGTCCCACACGCCCGGGCCGATCTCGGAGTGGAAGGACTCGTCGAGGTCCTCGAGCAGCTCCATCTTGGAGCGCGCCGCCTCGATGGAGGTGACGTCGGCGTCGAGGGCGGCGACGGCGTCGATGATCTGCCCGAACTCGGAGTAGCAGAGGTGGGTGTGGATCTGGGTTGCGGGCTGCGCCTCCAGGGCGACCAGGCGGAACGCGCGGACGGCCCAGTCGAGGTAGGCGGCGCGGTCGTCGGTGCGCAGCGGCAGGAGCTCGCGCAGGGCGGGCTCGTCGATCTGGATGACTTTGATGCCGGCGTTCTCGAGGTCGCGGACTTCGTCGGCAAGCGCGAGCGCGATCTGGTCGGCGGAGACGGCGAGCGGGACGTCGTCGCGCTTGAAGCTCCAGGCCAGGATGGTCACCGGGCCGGTGAGCATGCCCTTGACCGGCTTGTCGGACAGCGACTGCGCGTACTTCGCCCACTCGACCGTCATCGCGGCGGCGCGGGAGACGTCGCCGACGACGATCGGCGGACGGGTGCAGCGGGAGCCGTAGGACTGGACCCAGCCGTTCTCGGTGACAACGAAGCCGTCGAGCAGCTCGGCGAAGTACTGCACCATGTCGTTGCGCTCGGCCTCGCCGTGGACGAGCACGTCGACGCCGATCTCTTCCTGCAGCTCGATGACGTTTTTGATCTCGGTGCGCAGCGCCTCCTGGTAGGCGGCGTCGTCGAGCTCGCCCGCCTTGTGGTCGGCGCGCGCCTTGCGGATCT
The DNA here is from genome assembly GCF_002285125.1 of Corynebacterium gottingense. Lineage (NCBI taxonomy): Bacteria > Bacillati > Actinomycetota > Actinomycetes > Mycobacteriales > Corynebacteriaceae > Corynebacterium > Corynebacterium gottingense. Next base: position 4,350 of record NZ_NSGN01000010.1, on the reverse strand, counting down.
CCGGGGTCTGCGGGAACGAGCCGATCGTGGTCGTGGGCAGCGTCGGCAGGCCGAGCGCCTCGCGCTGCGCGGCCTGGCGCGCGGAGAACTCCGGCTGGCGCTGCACGGCTCCCTCGGGGAGCGCCTGCACACGCTTCTCGACGCCCGCGTTGTGAATCTTCTCGCTCTCAGCCCTCGTCCGGACCGCACGATCCGACTGGGCGAACGCCTCCTCGGCGGCCTCGGGGCCGGCGACGAGCGCCTGGATCTCGGCGACCTTCTCGTCGGCAAACGACAGCCAGGTCGCGACGTCCACGGGCAGGTTCTTCTCCGCGGCCAGGGTGTGCGGCACGTGCTGCAGCGAGGTGGACGTGGAGACCGAGACGGCGTCGCGGCCGGCGGCCACGGCCTCGAGGACCTCGGTGCGCTCGCGCAGGTTCGCGGCCCACACGTTGCGGCCGTCGACCAGGCCCGCCACCAGGTGGGTCTCCGCCGGGATCGCCTTGGCCACGCGCTGCGGGTAGTCGGCGTCCTGGTCAAGGGTCCACGGCGCCAGGTCCACGTGCAGCGCCTCCGGGGCGAGCTCCGCCAGGACCGGCAGCGCCTCGCGGGTCGCGCCGTACGGGGTGGTCAGGTACACGGCCGGGCGGTTGTCCGCGCCGAGGAGCGTCGTGTACGCCTCGCGCAGGTGCTGCGCCAGCTCCGCGTCCGGGGTGGACAGGTCGGCGACCAGGGCGGGCTCCGCCAGCTGGACCCACTCGGCACCGGCGTCCTTGAGGGCTGCGAGGACGGTGGCGTAGGCGTCGATAAGCGAGGGCAACAGCGACCACTCGGCCGGCTTGGACAGGGCAATCAGGGTGACGGGGCCGACCAGGAACGGGCGGACCGTGTGGCCGGCCTCCTTGGCTTCCTCGAAGATGCGCACGATGCGCTCCGCGGCGGGCGCGATGTCCTGGCCAGCGGCGATCTCCGGGACGAGGTAGTGGTAGTTGGTGTCGAACCACTTGGTCATCTCGAGCGGGACGCGGGTGTCGTTGCCGCGGGCGAGGGCGAACTCCTCGTCCAGGTCGGTGCCGCCCGGGATCAGGCCGACGGTCAGCGCCGTCTCCAGGACCTGGTCGTAGTAGGCCACGTCGGCGGCGATGGCGTAATCCTCGGTCAGCCCGAGGTCGCGCAGGTGGTTGTAGTTGTCAATGCGCAGCGCATGCGTGGTGGAGCGGAACGTGTCCGCGTCGATGCGGCCCGCCCAGTAGCTCTCCAGCGCGCGCTTCAGCTCGCGGTTCGCGCCGATGCGCGGGTAGCCCTCGATTGTGGCCTTGGGGAACGGTGACGAGGATGACACAGTAGGTCCTTTCCATGGAAACGGGTGGGTCGGGTAATTCGGGTTTATTGGGGTGAGTGGTCTGCCCGCTGCGGGATCCCGATGCGGGACAACAGGTCCTGGGTCACAGCGAGGTTGTTGTGCGTGTACACGTGCAGGCCGCCGGTGCCGGCGTCCAGGATGGTGTTGGCGAGCCGCGCGGACATCTGCATGCCCAGCTCGTACTCCTCCTCCGGCGTCGTGGCCTGCGCGAGCGTACGGGCCACGCACTCCGGCACCTCGATGCCGGAGAGCTCGCCCATCCGCTGCACACGCTTCAGGCTGGTCATGGGCATAATGCCGGGGATGAGCGGGATGCGGACCCCGGCGAGTCGGGCCACCTCAACAAAGTCGAGGTAGTCCTGCGCGTTGAAAAACAGCTGCGTGATGGCGAAATCCGCGCCCAGCCGCTGCTTGGACAGCAGCACGTCCAGGTCTTCGTCGAAGTTCTTGGACTCCGCGTGCCCCGACGGGTAGCACGCCACCGACAGCGCCAGCTTGCCGGCGGCCAGGCGGAACGCCTCCTCGTCCTCCACGTCCTGGATCAGGTTGAGCAGGTCCGTGGCGTGTTGGAGGTGGTCCGCTGGCATGCCGGTCTCGGGCAGGTCGCCCCGGAGGGCGAGGAAGCCGCGGACGCCGGCGTCGATGAGCGTGCGAATCCACGTGACCAGCTCCTCGCGCGTGCCCGCGGTGCAGGCGAGGTGCGCGATCGGGCGCAGGTTGGTTGTTTCGGCGACGCGCGCGATGAGCGCGGCCGTGCCGGTGAGCCAGTCGCTGCGCCGTGAGCTGGTCACGGAGACGTAGTCGGGGCGGTAGGCCGCGAGGCCGGCGATGAGCTCGTCGAGTTTGCCCTCGTCCGCGCCGTGGCGGGGCGGGATCAGCTCGAAGCTCAACGCGGTGCGCGTGCGCCGCCGCTGCTGCGTGGTGTCCTCGCCGACGCGGTCGATCGGCGCGGAGGCAGACAGCCGCGTCGGTGCAAAAGTGCCGCGCATTGGTTTCCGCCTTTCTCTGTGTTGGGGCCGTTTTTCAACGGTGTCCAAGAATCTAGGGGCCGGTTTTTCGGGGCACAACGAGGGGGCACATCCGGGCAGGCCACGCGCGTTAAATTCGTGAATATTAATCGCAGAAATGAACAGCTTGGTATGTTTTTGCGTAACGCTTGGTCCGGGCGGGCGCGGCGGCGGTTTGGGTAGCCTTGGGGCGAACCGACCTCGACCCCCTACACAGAGGAGCGACAATGAACACGCAAATTTTCCAGGTCCTGCTCACCGGCATCTCCGACACCGTGAAGTACCTGCGCGGGCAGGACGAGAAGAAGAAGCGCGAGCTGTACGATTCGCTCGTTGACACGCTGAAGAACAACAACATCGACTCCCTGCACGACCTTGCGGACAAGGAGCAGCTGGAGGAGCTTTACGACGCCGCCCGTACCCAAGCCGGCGACGTCACCCGCGCCGCCCACAAGCGCTTGGACCGCCGCCGCGCCGCCTTCAACGCCGCGCTGCCGGCCCGCGAGGAGCAGCGCAAGGCTTGGAAGGCCGAGGCGAAGCAGCACAAGAAGAAGGCCAAGGGCAACGGCGGCAAGATCGCGGCCGGCATCTTCGGCCTCGCGGCGCTCGCCGGCGCCGGCTGGGCGTGCTGGCAGTTCTGGCTCAAGGACAAGCTTAACGACGCCCCCGAGCCCGCCCCCCAGCCGCGCACCAGCACCGGCGAGGCGAAGCTGGTCTACTCCACCACCACGGAGGACGATCTGCACGCCGAGGAGAGCACCGGCGTGTACTCCCCCGACACCGCCAACGACACCGCCACCGGCGCGCACGCGAAAGACTCCGCCGGCTCGACTGGCTCGACCGTGCTGACCACCAGCCTCAACGACACCCGCGACCACGCCGAGGGCACTGGCGAGGGCCTGTCCACCCTGGACACGCTCGAGGACGACCAGCGCAAGGCCACCCGCGGCACCTCCACCCGCAAGAGCCGCCACTCGCTGCGCGAGGACTAAAGGCGCGGGTCGCCGCGCCTGACCACGTGGACGTCGACGCCGCCAAACAGGCTGAAGCAGCGCACCACGATCTCGGGCGCGGAATCCGGCAGGTCCGCCGGGTCGATCACGCCGGGCGCCAGTTGCATGTCGTGGCCGCCGAAGAGCCCGACCCCGTTGACGCGCACGCGGAAGCCCTCGGGCACGTACACGTCGACACCGCCGAAGACGCCGACCGCATTGATGGTGGTCACCGGCTTCGCCAACTGCGCACCGCGCAGGTCAATGTCTACGCCGCCGAAGACGCCCACCGCCGTGTGCGTGGCCGCGATGGCGTCGCCGCGGACTTTCGACCCGCCGAACACGCCGAGCGAGACGCTCCGACCGCGCTCGACCGCCTGCACCTGTGCGAGCGCAGCCTCAACAGGCGGGGCGAGCTCGGCGCCCGGGATCTGCGCCGGCTCGCGGTGGCCGAAGAGGCGGTTCTGGGGGTCATCGACAAGGTCGGCGATGAGGGCCACGAGGTCGTCGCGAGTCGTGGCCGCCTCGCACTTCGAGGAACGCTCCTCGAACTCGTTCACGTCAATCTGCCCCTGGCCAAGCGCAGTGGACAGGACCTCGGCCGCGCGGTTGCGGTCGTCGTGGTTACACCGAATGCTCATACCTTGATGCTAACACCCGGCGCCGTCTTCTGCGGCCATTTTCGCAGGCAGGCATGCGTATTGGCGCCAGGGGCACTGGCGCTGACTCGAAAGCGACGACACGCTACCCGCCATCCGGCGGGTCCGGGGTACGAAACGGCGCCCGCGCCACGTGATCCACCCCAGTCGGCGTGACCCGACCCGACGGCGAGACCCACACAATCCGCCCATCCCGACGCTGCGTCCGCCCACGCGACGGCCTACCGGCCTGATAATTGTGATACCGACACAACCACCCCAAATTCCCCACCTCAGTCTCACCCCCATGCTGATGCTCCACCATATGATGCGCATCGCACTGTGACGCCGGCACATCACAATCCTTCCAC